>ONXY01000248.1 GCA_900321945.1 uncultured Eubacteriales bacterium
AGGGTTTTTTCCTTGAGGCCGCCGATCGGCAGCACTCTCCCCCTGAGCGTCATCTCCCCGGTCATGGCCACGTCCTGCCGGACCTTCCGGCCCGTCAGGGCGCTGACCAGCGCCGTGGTCATGGTGATGCCCGCGCTCGGCCCGTCCTTGGGCACCGCTCCTTCCGGAAGATGCAGATGAATATCCGTCTTCGTATAGAAGTCGTCCGCCAGGCCCAGCTCCCCGCTGTGCGCTCTCACCCAGCTGAATGCCGCCTCTGCGCTTTCCTTCATGACGTCGCCCAGCTGTCCGGTCAGCTTCAGGCTGCCCTTTCCCGGCATGGGTATGCATTCCACCTCCAGCGTCTCTCCTCCGACGCTGGTCCAGGCCAGTCCGTTCACCACGCCGACGCGCGCTTCCTTCTCCAGCGGCTCTCTGGTATAGCGGACCGCTCCGAGAAACTCATGCAGCCGCTCCTCCGTGATGACCGCTTTGGTTTCCTTCTTCTCAAGCAGATACACCGCGGTTTTCCGGCAGACCTTCGCCGCCGTTCTTTCCAGGGTGCGCACGCCGGCTTCGCGGGTGTACCCTTCGATCATGATCTTCATTACCGCGTCGCCGATCTCCACCGTGCCCGCGGGAATCCCGTGTTCCTCCAGCTGCTTGGGCATCAGATGCCGCTTCAGGATCTGCAGCTTCTCCTCCTCCGTATAGCTGGGAACCTCGATGATCTCCATCCTGTCCCGCAGAGGCTCCGGAATCGTCTCCTGGCTGTTGGCGGTGGTGATGAACATCACCTTGCTCAGATCGAAGGGAATCTCCATATAGTGGTCCCGGAAGGCGAAATTCTGCTCCGCGTCCAGCACCTCCAGCATGGCGCTGGCCGGATCCCCGCGGAAATCGCTGGCCATCTTGTCGATCTCGTCAAACAGGAAGACCGGATTCATGCTTCCCGCCTGTTTCATGCCGGTAATAATCCGGCCGGGCATGGAGCCGATATAGGTCTTGCGGTGTCCGCGGATCTCGGCCTCGTCGCGCACGCCGCCCAGGCTCATCCGTACGAATTTGCGGTCAACCGCCTCCGCGATGGCTTTGACGATGCTGGTTTTTCCGACGCCGGGAGGGCCCACGAAGCACAGGATGGGGCCCTTCATATTCTTTTTCATTCGCAGCACGGCCAGGTACTCGATGATTCTTTCCTTCACCTTTTCCAGGCCGTAATGCTCCCGGTCCAGGATTTCCCGCGCCCGGGCCAGATCCAGATTGTCCTCCGTTTCCTTTCCCCAGGGCATATCCAGAATCCAGTCGATGTAGGTTTCGGAAACGATATACTCCGGGCTTCCCGGGGCGATCCGGCTCAGACGGTCGATCTCCTTCTCGCACTTCGCCCGGGCCTCCTCGTTCAGAGGCGTTTCCTCCATGCGTTTTCTGTATTCCTGATCTTCCGGAGGGTCGTCCTCTCCCAGCTCGGTCTGAATCGCCCGGAGCTGTTCCCGCAGATAGTAGTCCTTCTGACTTCTCTCCACGGATTTGCGGATGCGGCTCTGAATCTCCTTCTCCGTATCGGCCAGATCCGTTTCCCGGATCAGCACCGCGCAGAGCTTCTCCAGCCTTTTCAGGGGGTCCAGCTCCGACAGGGCTTCCTGCTTCTCCTGCCATTTCTGCAGGATATGGGCCGCCAGCAGATCCGCGATTTCCCCGGGTTTTTCCAGCGTCCGCAGCCCGGTCACCATCTCCTGGCTGATGCGCTGGCTGGACTTCGCGAATTCCTCGAACAGGTTCTGCGCCGTCCGGACCATCGCGCGGCCCTCGTTGCTGCGCACAACCCGGTCGCGGCAGACCCGGACCGAGGCGCGCAGGCAGGTTCCGTCGCCCGTGAACGCCTCCGCGACGCCGCGGCTTTCACCCTCGACGAGGACGCGGATGTTTTCGCCCGGAAGATTCATGACCTGACGCACGTTGGCGATCGTTCCCACGGGAAACAGATCGTCCTCCGACGGGTTTTCCTCCTCCTCATCCTTCTGGGTCATGAGGAAAAGCTTCTGTTTTGCGGCCATGCTCTGCTCCAGCGCCGCGATGCTGCGGGGCCGGGCAATGTCAAAATGGAGCAGCATGCCGGGAAAAACCAGCATTCCCCGTAAGGGAAGCACCGGCAGCTCCAGTACTTTCGGATTTGCCATCTCTCCTCCTGTTTATGACACTTCGCCGTCCGCCGCCAGCCGGGAGGCATCCCCCCGCTTCTGCGACCGGCGTCTGCTGCCTTTCAGCAGCTTGGGCTTTCCGCCCGTCACCGCGTCCTTGTCGATCACGCAGCCGTTCACTTCCGTCATGCCCGGCAGTTCGAACATGGTATCGAGCATGCAGTCCTCGATAATGGCCCGCAGACCGCGGGCTCCGCACTTTCTGGCGATGGCCTGCCGCGCGATCTCGCGGACAGCCTCCTCCTCGAAGGTCAGCTGGATACCGTCCAGCTCCAGCAGCCGGATATACTGCTTGCACAGCGCGTTTCTCGGCTCCTGCAGAATACGGATCAGCGCGTCCTCGTCCAGGGGATCGAGAGCGACCACGACCGGCAGCCGTCCCACAAACTCGGGAATCAGCCCGTATTTGGTCAGATCCTCGGGCCGGACCTCCTTCAGGGCGTCCATTCTCTCCGGATCCCGGGCGCTCTGCACCTCGGCGCCGAAGCCGAGAACTTTTTTTCCGATGCGGTTCTCGATGATCGGAACCAGGCCGTCGAAAGCGCCTCCGCAGATGAAGAGGATATTCGTCGTGTCGATCTGAATCATCTCCTGGTGGGGATGCTTTCTTCCCCCCTGCGGCGGGACGGAGGCCACGGTCCCCTCCAGAATTTTAAGCAGCGCCTGCTGGACGCCCTCTCCGCTGACGTCCCGGGTGATGGACATGTTCTCTCCCTTTCGGGCGATCTTGTCGATTTCGTCAATATAGACGATCCCGCGCTGGGCTTTCTCGATATCCCAGTCCGCCGCCTGAATCAGCCGCAGCAGAATGGTCTCCACGTCGTCGCCCACGTATCCGGCCTCCGTCACGCTGGTCGCGTCCGCGATGGCGAAGGGCACGTCGAGAATGCGTGCGAGCGTCTGCGCGAGATAGGTCTTCCCGCTTCCGGTGGGACCGACCATCAGAATATTGCTCTTCTGCAGCTCCACGTCGCCCTTCTTCGTCCTGCCGGCGACCCGCTTGTAATGGTTGTAGACCGCCACGCACATGGCCCGTTTTGCCCTCTCCTGGCCGATCACGTACTCGTCCAGAGTTTTCTTCATCTCCGTGGGCAGCGCGAGATGAACGGCTTCTCCGCCCGCGGCTCTGAGGTTTCCGCGGCCCTTCGTCCGCTCCGTTTCCTCCGGAACGGTTCCGTCGTCCAGAATGCTGTTGCACAGCTCCACGCACTCGTTGCAGATGTATACGCCCGGTCCGGCCACCAGACGGTCCACCATCTTGGCGTCCTTCCCGCAGAAGCTGCAGCGGGGAGTCTGGCTGCCTTTGCTGTAATTTGCCATGCTGTTTCCTTTCATCCGGTCGGTCCGGGATATCGGTCCGTTTTATTTCCGCGGCCTGTAGATCTCGTCGATAATATGGTAATCCAGCGCTTCCTCCGCGCTCATGAAGTAGTCCCGCTCCACGTCGGCCTTCACCTTGGAGATATCCTGGCCCGTCATTTCCGCCATCATCCGGGTCATCTTCTCCTTGGTTTTCATCAGCCATTCGGCCCGGATGGCGACGTCCGTCGCCTGTCCCTGCGCGCCGCCGAGAGGCTGGTGGATCATGACCTCCGCGTTGGGCAGCGCCAGGCGCTTCCCCTTCGCTCCCGCCATCAGCAGGAAGGCTCCCATGCTGGCCGCCATGCCGATGCACACCGTGCGGACCTGCGGCTTGATATACTGCATGGTGTCGTAGATGGCCATCCCGGCCGTCACGGATCCGCCGGGGCTGTTGATGTACAGGTTGATATCCGCGTCCGGATCCTCCATCTCCAGGAACAGCATCTGGGCCACCACCAGGTTGGCGGTCACGTCGTCGATTTCTCCGCCGAGAAAGACGATCCGGTCCTTCAGCAGCCGGGAGAAAATATCGTAGGAACGTTCTCCGCGGTTGGTCTGCTCAATAACATAGGGGATTGTCAGCATTCTGTTTTCCTCCTGATTCTGAGAATGGCGCCTTGCCGGCGCCATTCTTCTGATAACCGTATTCCGCCGCGTACCGCGGCATTTCTTTACGCTTCCGCGTCCTCTTCGGCGGTCTTCTCCGCCTTGTTCTCTTCCGGCTTCTCCGCCTTCTTCGGGATGATGGTCGCCTCCGCCAGCAGCAGGTCCAGCACCTTCGCGATGGCGGCGTCGTCCTTCAGGTATTCCTTCTGCGAGTCGTTCAGGCCCTTTTTAAATTCCTCGGGATCCTGTCCGTACCGTTCCGCCTGCTCGGCGATCTGCTTTTCAATGTCCTCCTCGGTGGGTTCGATGCCCTCCGCCTTGCGGATCGCCTCGATCACCAGCTCGTTCTTGACCCTGCGGGCCGCTTCCGCTTCGTTCTGGGCCTTCAGGCTTTCCCGGGTCATCCCCATATACTTGAGGTAGTCGTCCAGCCGGAAGCCCTGATACGCGGACTGCATTTCCATTTCGCGGATCATGTAGTCGCTCTGCGTGTCGATCATGGCCTGGGGAATGTCCACCTTCGCGTTCTCCACGGCCTTTTCGACCAGCGCGTTCTTGGACAGGTTTTCGTTGTTCCGCTTCACCCGGTCCGTCAGCTTCCTGACCACGTCCTCCCTGTACTCCGCGAACGTGTCGAAATCGCTGACGTCGGCCGCGAAGTCGTCGTCCAGCTCCGGCTTCTCCACCGTCTGGATGCCGTTCACCTTCACATGGAAGACGGCGTTCTTCCCGGCCAGCTCGGCGGACTGATAGGGATCCGGGAACGTGACGTTCAGATCCTTCTCCTCGCCCGCGCTCATTCCGATCATCTGCTCCTCGAAGCCGGGAATGAAGCGGCCGCTGCCGATGGTCAGCGACTGCTTTTCCGCCGTGCCGCCCTCAAACGCGGTGCCGTCCACGGTGCCGGCATAGTCCAGGTTCACGATGTCCCCGTTCTGAATCGGACGGTCCTCCACATCGATGGTCCGGCTGGCCTTCTCGCGGTCGCGCTCGATCTCGGCGTTCACGGCCTCGTCGGTCACTTCCTGCAGCTCGACCTCAGCCTCCAGGCCCTTGTACTGTCCCAGTTCCACGTCGGGCCGGACGAACACTTCAACGGAGAACTTCAGATCCTTGCCGGAGCCGATCTCCTCCAGGCTGAATTCAGGCTGAT
>ONXY01000249.1 GCA_900321945.1 uncultured Eubacteriales bacterium
ATGGATGCCGGACGGGACGGCGCCGTGCAGGCGCTGAAGGAGAAGATTCCCGCGAGGGGAAAGCTGCGCGTGCTGCCGGGCGTGTCCGCCGTAAGCTTATGCGAGAGCTCCCTCCCGGCGGACCGGAACGTAAACGCCGGTTTCCGGGTTTTCACGGCGACGGATTTCCTGACCGCGGCGCCGGATCCCTCCGTATCCCTCTGGATCACGGAGCTGGATTCCCCGCTGATGGCCGGGGAGGTCAAGCTGCGGCTTACGGACCAGTACGGGGAAGAAACGGAGATCTTCTTTTTTCCGCCCTCGGAAAAGGAGCCGCGGCCGTGCAGGAGGATCCCGCTGTACCAGCTGGACGGACAGAAGAAATACGACCATACCGCCGCGGCGATGATTCCCGGGTCCGGCTTTATGGAAAGGGACCGGTTTTCCTGCGGCGATCTGGAGGCTATCGTTTCACGGCTGCGGGCGCCGGACGGGTGCCCCTGGGACAGGATTCAGACGCACGCTTCCCTGACTCCCTACATGATTGAAGAAGCCTGGGAGGCGGTCAGCGCCGTCGAAGAGGACGATCCGGAACATCTGGCGGACGAGCTGGGCGACGTGCTTTTCCAGGTGTTTATTCACGCTTCCATCGGGCAGAGCTTCGGAGAGTTCACGCTGACGGACGTACTGACAGGGATCTGCCGGAAGATGCTGAAGCGGCATCCCCACGTGTTCCGGCGCTCAAACGGGGAGACCGCGGACGAAATCGCCTTCGGATGGGAAAAGATCAAACGGGCGGAAACCGGAAGCCGGACCCTCGGGGAATCGCTGGACGAAGTCTCCCCCGCCCTGCCGTCGCTGAAATACTCCATCAAGACGTACAGAAAACTCGCGCAGCTTCCGGAGCTGCGCAGGGATCCGGATACGATCGCCGCGGAAATCGCGGGGCTCGCCTCCTCCCTGACGGAAAACGGAAAGCTGTCCGAGGAAAACATGGCCTCCCTGCTGATGAAATGCACGGAACTGTGCTTCCGGACGGACCGGGACGCGGAAATTCTGCTGCACAGGGCGGTGGACAGGATGAAAAAAAGAGTTCAGGCCGCGGAGAAAATGTTAATAAAAGAGGGAAAATCTCCGGAAAGCTTGACAAATAAGGAGTTATGTGTATACTTACAGTCAGTTGGGAGAGAAACTGAATAATTCTCCCTTACAATTATGTCCATCCGAACGAATGGACAAATACGAGGAGGTTTATCCATGAACAAGTCCGAACTGATCGCCGCTCTGGCCGCGAAGACCGAGCTGCCGAAGAAGAGCGCTGAGAAGGCTCTGGCCGCGTTCGTCGACGTCGTGAGCGACGACCTGGCCAAGGGCGGAAAAGTTCAGCTGATCGGCTTCGGGACTTTCTCCGTGAAGGAGCGTCCCGCCCGCGCCGCCCGGAATCCCCGGACCGGCGAGGAAATCAAGATCGCCGCTTCCAAGGCGCCCGTTTTCAAGGCCGGCAAGGCGCTGAAGGACAAGGTCAACGTCCCCGCGAAGAAGAAGGGCAAGAAGTAATCGCCTGATTTACGCCCACAGGGCTGCGCCCTGTGGGTTTTTTCCATTATGGAACGTTTATTCCGGAAAGGAAAAGAAAAGATGCGTCTGGACAAATTTCTGAAGGTTTCCCGGATTATCAAGCGCCGCACGGTGGCCAACGAGGCCTGCTCCGGCGGAAGGGTGGAAATCAACGGGCGGACGGCCAAGCCTGGCGCCGAGGTGAAGCCCGGCGACAGGCTGACCATCCGTTTCGGCGAGCACGTCGGTTCCTACGAAGTCCTCTCCATCGCCGAGACGGTGCGGAAGGACGACGCCGGCAGCCTCTACAGAGTGCTGGAGGAGGACGCCTCCGCGGCGCGGGAGAGATCATGAAAAAGAAGGTATACGTCATTCTTCTGGCCGGGGGCAGCGGAACCCGGATGGGCGCCGGCGTCAACAAGGTGCTGCTTCCGGTGGCGGGAAAGGCCTGCATCGTCCGGAGCGCGGAGGCGTTTCGCGGCTTCGCGGACAGGATGATTCTCGTCTGCCGCGCGGAGGACCTGGAAACGCTGCGGAACGCGGTGAGCGCCTGCTGTCCGGATCTTCCGGTAACCTGCGTTTCCGGGGGAAGCTCCCGCCAGCAGTCCGTCGCCAACGGGCTGGACGCGCTTCCGGACGGAGACGCGTGGGTGCTGGTTCATGACGGCGCGCGGTGCCTGGTGACCGCCGATGTAGTGTCCCGCGTGCTGGATGACCTGGAGCGGTACGGCTCCGGTGTCGCGTCGGTGGCGGTCACGGATACGGTCAAGCGGACGGATCCGGACGGCTTCGTGAAGGAAACGGTTCCGAGAGCTTCGCTCCGGGCCATGCAGACGCCCCAGGGGTTTCCGCTCGCGGATCTGAAAAAGGCCCACCGGCTGGCGGAGCGGGACGGATTCATCGGCACGGACGACGCAGCGATGATGGAGCACGCGGGGTACCGCGTTCATCTGTCGGAAGGAAGCCGCGTCAATCTGAAACTGACGACGAAGGAGGATCTGGCCATGGCGGAAGCGCTCGTCCGGTCAAGCGGTTCCTTCCCCGCGTTCCGCGTGGGACAGGGATACGACGTGCACCGGCTTACGGAGGACAGGAAACTCATTCTCTGCGGCGTGGAGGTTCCGCACAGTCTCGGCCTGCTGGGCCACAGCGACGCGGATGTGGCGCTGCACGCGCTGATGGACGCGCTGCTGGGAGCCGCCGGGCTCCGGGACATCGGGCATCATTTTCCCGACAGCGATCCGCGGTACAAGGGGATCTCGTCCATGAAGCTGCTGGAGAAGGTAATGGAGGATCTGCGGGAGCACGGTTTCATGCCGGCCAATGTGGACGTGACCATCGTCGCGCAGCAGCCGAAGCTCTCCCCGTATATCCCTCAGATGGCCGAAAACCTGGCGCGGGCGCTGGAGCTTCCTTTGGACCGCATCAACGTCAAGGCCACCACGACGGAGCATCTGGGCTTTGAAGGCAGAAAGGAAGG
>ONXY01000041.1 GCA_900321945.1 uncultured Eubacteriales bacterium
CGGGACGCCGCTGATGCTGCAGCTGCTGGCGGTGACCTACGGCCCCTACTACCTTTTCGGTATCAGCGTGGCCAGGAACAAGCTGATTCCGGTGGTGGTCGCGTTTTCCATCAACTATGCCGCTTATTTCGCAGAAATCTACCGCGGGGGCATTGAAAGCATGCCCACGGGACAGTACGAGGCGGCTCAGGTGCTGGGATACACGAAGGTTCAGACCTTCATGCGGATCATTCTTCCTCAGGTCATCAAGCGGATCCTGCCTTCGGTCACCAACGAGGTGGTCACGCTGGTCAAGGATACCTCCATGGCTTTTACGGTTTCCTATCAGGAGATGTTCACGATCGGAAAGCAGATCGCCAATTCCCAGACCAGCTTTGTGCCGTTCCTGGTGGCCGGCGCGTTCTACTACGTCTTCAACCTGCTGGTTGATTTCGTGATGGGCCGGATGGAGAAGCGGCTGAGCTACTACCGCTGAGAGGAGGCCGGAAAGTGAAGAAACTGCTTGAAATCAATCACTGCCGGAAAAGCTTTGACGGCGTGCCGGTTCTGACGGATCTGAGTCTCAGCGTGACGGAAAGCCAGGTGCTTTCCATTATCGGACCCAGCGGAAGCGGAAAATCCACGCTGCTGCGCTGCGCCACCCTGCTTGAGACCATGGACGGCGGGGACCTGATCTACGACGGAAGCTACGCCGCGAGGGATCAGGGGGGGAAGGCTGTTTACGCGCAGCCCCAGGAGCTGCACCGGATCCGGAATCTGTTCGGCCTTGTGTTCCAGAACTTCAATCTGTTTCCGCATTACTCCGTGCTGAAGAATATCATGGAGGCGCCGATCCTGGTGCAGAAGAGGAACAGGAAGGAAGTCGAGGAGGAGGCCCGGGAGCTGCTGAGGCAGATGGGCCTGGCCGACCGGGCGGAAGCCTATCCGTATCAGCTGTCCGGAGGACAGCAGCAGCGGGTGTCCATCGCGCGGGCGCTGGCCATGAATCCCAAGATCCTTTTCTTTGACGAGCCGACCTCCGCGCTGGATCCGGAGCTGACCGGGGAGATTCTGCGGGTTATCCGCGCGCTGGCGGAGAAGAAGATGACCATGGTGATCGTAACCCACGAAATGGCTTTCGCCCGGGACGTTTCGGACTATGTGGTGTTTATGAACGAGGGCGTGATCGTGGAGCAGGGCGATCCGCGGGAAGTGATCGACCACCCGACGCAGGAACGCACCATCCAGTTTTTACGGAGACTGAGCGAGAAATGAACGGCGTCCGATACGTACTGCTGGATCCTTCGGGGAACCTGACCTGCCTGGTGCTGGATCCGGTAGAAGAACGAAAGCGCGGAACGGTGACCGCGGCCCTGATGGACCGGTGCGAGCAGGTGGGGTATCTGACGCCTCCGGAGGATCCGCGCGCGCGGGCCCGTCTTCAGATGATGGGCGGAGAGTTCTGCGGAAACGCGTCCATGGCGGCCGCGGCGTGGCTGGCCGGGGAGGACGGGCTGACGGAAGGGGAGGAAACGACGGTTCCGCTGGAGGTTTCCGGTGCGGAGGGCGTGATTCCCTGCCGGGTCCGGAGAGAAAGGGACGGCTGGACGGGCACCGTGGAGATGCCGCTGATCCGGGAAGTGAAGGAGATCACGCTGAACGGGGAGACCCTGACCGGCGTGGCTTTTCCGGGTATGCTGCACCTGATCGCGCGGGGGAAAGCTCCCGGAAAGGAGGAAGCGGAGGCGGCGCTCATGAACGCCGCGGCGGTTCTGCCCTTTCCGGCGCTGGGACGCCTGCAGTGGGAGGAAAGGACGGGAAGGATGACACCCCTGGTGTACGTCCGGGAAAGCGGGACTCTCGTCTGGGAGACCGCCTGCGGAAGCGGAAGCGCCGCCATCGCGGCCTGGAAGGCGCTGGAAACAGGGAGGGACGCGCGGGTCGAAGTCATTCAGCCGGGCGGCGTCCTGACGGCGGAGGCGCGCCTGAAGCAGGGGACCGTGAACAGGATCCTGCTGACCGGTTCCGTCCGGATCGGCGGAACGGGCGTGACGGAGGGATAAATGTACCTGCGCGGGCATGGCTCCATGCTTGCGTTTTTTTTCGTTTCGCGCTATGATGGCCCCGCGAGAGGCGGAAACAGGACAGGCCACCGCGGACGGATCCGGGGCAGGCCTGTTTTCAGAGACGCTTAAAGGAGTTTTCATGAGCAGAGTGCTGATTATCGGCGCGGGAGCGGCGGGACTGATGGCGGCGGTGCACGCGGCTTCGGCCGGGGCGCGGACGACCGTGCTGGAGCGGAATGAAAAACCGGGAAAAAAGATTTACCTGACCGGCAAGGGCCGCTGCAACGTGACCAACGACTGCGCGCCGGACGAGTTCATGCGGGAAGTGCCCCGGAATCCCCGGTTCCTTTACAGCGCGCTGGATTATTTCCAGCCCCGCGACATGATGGAGTGGCTGCGGGAGAACGGCTGTCCCACGGTGACCCAGCGCGGGCGGCGCGTGTTTCCCGCGACGGAGAAAGCCAGCGACGTAACCCGGACGCTGACGGCCGCGTGCCGGCGGCTGGGGGTGGAGATCCTGCTGAACCGGAGGGTAACGGAGATTCTGAGAAACGGGGACGGAAGCGCGGCCGGGGCCATGACGGAGCCCGGAGGAACGGTGGAAGCGGACGCGGTGATCCTGGCCACGGGGGGAGCAAGCTATCCGGCGACCGGATCCACCGGGGACGGATACCTCTTCGCAGAACGGCTGGGGCACACGGTGATCCCGCCGGTGCCTTCCCTTGTCGGACTGGAGTCCGCGGAGAGCTGGCCCCGCTCGCTGCAGGGCCTGAGCCTGAGGAACGTCCGGGTAACGCTGAGAGAAGGAAAGAAAACCCTGTATACGGAGCTGGGAGAAATGCTCTTCACGCATTTCGGCTTTTCCGGTCCCCTGATCCTGGAAGCCAGCTGCCATCTGCCGGAACCGTTCGGAAACTGTTCGCTGGAGGCGGATCTGAAGCCGGGCCTGACCCGGGAGCAGCTGGACGCCAGGCTTCTGCGGGACCTGGAGGCGGGCGGAAAGAAACAGCTCCGCAACATTCTTCCGGGACTGATGCCATCCAGCATGGCGGAGCTTTTTCCTTCGCTGTGCGGGCTTCCGGAGGATCTTCCCTGCAGCCAGGTCCGGGCCGCCCAGCGGGAAAGCCTGCTGAACCGCCTGAAAGCCCTGCCGCTGACGCCCGCGGGCAGAAGGCCCCTCGCGGAGGCCATTGTCACCCGGGGCGGCGTGTCCGTCCGGGAAGTGAATCCGGGAACCATGGAAAGCAGACTGATTCCCGGCCTTTATTTCGCCGGAGAGCTGCTGGACGTGGACGCGCATACGGGCGGATACAACCTGCAGATCGCCTTCAGTACCGGCGCGCTGGCGGGAAGCAGCGCGGCTGTCCGCGGGCCGGCATAAACGTTCCGGGGGAGCGCCCGGCGTATCCGGCAGAAAAGAAGCATACAAAAAATGTCATGAAATTGTAACCTTTCGCGTGTTCCCCGGATATTACTGATGAAAATGTCCGAAGGGACACGGAAAGGAGTGACTGGAATGACGAGGACAACCGGAACGGGGGCGGGAATCATGACGGCCGCGGCGCTGATTCTGGCCGCGCTGTGTATCGCGGTCTGCTCCGCGGCGGAGGACGCGAACGCTCTTACCGGAAAGTGGGGCTGCACGGAGCTTGAGATTGAGGAAGATCTGTTCGAAAGGCTGCGCATAACGCTGAGTTTCGAAGGCATGGAGGACAGAAGCGGCCTGTGTACGGTGACGTATGAAACGGACAGACCGGCCGTCACGGTGGAGGCAAAAATTGAGGGAAATCAGCTGATCCTTTATCCGGAAGACGGGGAGGCCGAGATCTACAGGATTTTCTGGAATGAAGACGGCAGCTTCACCCTGGCCAGCATGGAAGGAAAAATGCTCTTCACGAAGGAGTAAAACGGGCCGGCCGTAAGGCCGCGGAATATGGGAAAGGAGAACGGGAGTCATGATAAAAACGGGAATAATCGCAATGGCGCTTGCCCTGGCGCTGACTGTATGCGCCGCCGCCTTCGCGGAAGAGGACTGCCGGTTTACCGGCGAATGGAGCAGCACGAAAATGCAGATCGCGGAGCGCGTCTATACGCCGATGTGGGTAACGCTCAATTTCTACGACATGAAGGACGGAGACGGATACTGCAGAATTCTGAAGGAGGATGAGCGCGGGGAAACCGAGAGTACCATGGCGGTCCGCGTCGCGGAAAACCTGATGAGCCTGACCGGCGCGGACGGGGAAACAAAAACCTATGAGGTGGTCTGGCAGGATTCCGGAAGCTTTACGCTGGTCAGTTCCGAAGGGAGGACGCTGTTCACAAGGACGATCACGACGATCTGATCCGGATGCTCAGGCAGGCCCGCGCCCGCGCGGGCTTTTTTCTCTGCCCGCCACGGCGCCGGCCCGCGGGGCGTTTTTTCATTTTTCTCTTGAATTCCCAACCGGGATCGTATATATTATTCTCAGCAATTACTTCCTGCATGCGTTTACGGACCGGGGCCCGGAACCGGATTCCGGGCGGAACTGAACGGATATGGAACCATGGGGGAGAAAAAGGAGAGGGAGGATTCACCATATGAAAAAACTGACTGCCTGTCTGCTGCTGCTCGCGATGCTTCTGTCCTGCGCAATCGCGGAAGAAAAAACCGAGCTGCCCGATATTGATCTGTCCGCGATCGACTGGGCGATCCCCAACAGCGAGCTTTCGGAAGATTTTGAGCAGGAAGGCGCCGAGGGCGAAGTGCGCCTGGCCGGGGACGTCAACCCCACCAGCGCCCAGGCGGAGGAAGCGGAAGAGGAAGCCTTTGTGGACGGCTTTACCCCCGACGACGTCTCCAGGATGATCATCGACGGGGACGACCGCGTGACAGTGAACAACACGAAGGCCTATCCCTACAGCACGATGGCCAATATGAAAGTTACGGGCGAGTGCAAATGCAAGTGGGAGTGCACCGGCTTCATGGTCGGCAAAAAATTCCTGCTGACCGCCGCGCACTGCATGATCTGTCCCGAACACAACAAATGGGCGAAGAACGTGACGTTCTACTTCGGCTATCAGAGCAGCAGCAAATATCTGTACAAGTACACGGGCGGCTGGTACGCCGTCGCGGGAACCAGCTTCCCGAACGGATACAAATTCGATCAGATGTCCCACGACTGGTGCTATGTGAAGCTGGACAAAGCCGTCGGCGAAAAGACCGGCTGGCTCGGTTTCAATATCGCTTCCGACAGCGAGATCAACACCCGGTACTACACCGTGGCCGGATACCGCGACAACAAGCTGAAGTACGGCTTCGGATGGGC
>ONXY01000256.1 GCA_900321945.1 uncultured Eubacteriales bacterium
GACGCGGTATTTTCACGAGGGGCAGGACCCGGACTGCCTCCGGGAAGACATGGAGACGCTGTATTTCCAGCACAATCCGCTCGTGGCATCGTTCGCGATGCAGAGCCGCGTCCTGCTGAGCGGGACCGGCGACTGGGACGGCGATACGGATTACGATTACGAGGCGGAGGAACGGCCTGTGCCGGAAGACGACACGATCCTGCACCGGCTTCAGGACCGCATCCGGAGAGATATCAGGCCGCGCGGCGTGCAGGCGGCCGAGAAGAAAGCGGGAAGCGGCTGCCGCTCGGTCCAGATCAGAAGCTGTTATTCGGCGTTCCGCGAAGTCGAGGCGGCGCACAATTTCATCCTGCACTGTCTGAACGCGGACCCGGAGCTTTCGATCAAGGACATTTTCATCATGACGCCGTCCCCGTCCGAATACGCCCCTCTGGTGGATGCCGTGTTCAATCACTCGCACGAGACGGCGCGCCTTGACGTATCCGTGGCTGACCGACCTCAGACGGAGCGTCTGCCGTCGTACCGCACCCTGATGAAGATCCTGGCGCTGTTCAAAGGCGATTTCGCCGCGTCCGACGTCTTCGGGATCATGCAGGACCGCGAGCTTCAGGCACAGTGGGGACTTACGGCGGACGACTGCCAGTATTGCCTGACCTCGGCGACGCGGGCGGGCATCCGCTGGGGCTGGGACGCGGACGAACACAGGCTTTCCGGCGGCGCGGCGTTTCCGGAAAACAGCTGGCGGACGGGATTCGACCGGATGCTGCTGGACTACGCCATGGACGCCGAGCCCGCGGTCCCGTACCGGATCAGCGATGAAAATGAAGTCTTCCCTGTGCCGGGATTCGACGGCAGCCGCGCCGACCTGCTGGGCAAATTCATCAGCCTGACCTCGAAACTGCACGAGATCGCCCGGTTCATGCGGAGACGCGAGCGCAACGGCATCCCGTTCGGGGAATGGGAATCCATGCTGACCGATGCTGCCGGGTATCTTTTTGGAAAGGAATCCGAGCTGAAGATCCTGTTGCAAAGCGTGTTGAGCGCATGGTTCCGCATTCTCGCGGACGCGGACGCCGAGGACGTACCGCTGACCAGCGGGATCGTGCTGGCGTATCTTCAGGACAAACACGTCCGGCCGGAGGACAACACCGTCGGGTTCATGCGCGGAAAGATCACGTTCTGCGGCCTGCGCCCCATGCGCAGCATCCCGGCCGACGCGATCCTGCTGCTCGGCATGGACCACGGGACTTTCCCGGAGGAGGACGACAACCGCGAATTCGACCTCATGCAGCAGTACCGGGACGCCGGGAAAGACGGTTCCGCCGCCGGACGCGAGCCGGGCGATCCGCTCCGGCGCGACGAATCGCGCCAGCTTTTCCTGGATACGCTCATGGCGGCGCGGAAATATTTGTATATCAGCTATATCGGACGGGACAACCACGACCGCAAGGAGAAACCGCCGTCCGCGTGCGTGGACGAACTCAAAAACTATCTGACGCAGGAATTCGGCAAAAACAGTTTTATCGACCTTCAGGAGCCGATCCATTCCTTCTCGACGGAGCTTTTCCGGTCCGGCGCGGTGAACCAGTCGTATTCGGCGACGCTGCTGGCCGCCGCGAAGCAGATCGCGGATCCGGCGCGCGACCGGGAACAGCTGCCGTTGTTCCATATTCAATCCGGGATTCGTCAGGCAGGCGGGGAGGTAAAAAACCAACGAGTCGATCTTAACGAGCTGACGAAGTTCTTCCGCAATCCGGCCGGGGCCTTTGTCAAAAACGGCATTGACGCGTCCGTGACCGTGTACGGGAATGCGTCTCCGGAGGATTCGGAGATGTTCGAGGGCGGACTGGACTGGAGCTGGAAGGAAGAACTGCTCCAACTGTATCTGGAGACGGACGAAGCGGACCGCGCGGACCTGAAACGTGTGAGCTTGAAACGAATGAAACTGAACGGGGCCGAACCGTTGACGCAGACGGAGGACGACTGGCAGGACTGGGCGGAGATCGCCGAGCTTGCCCGCGGGATCGAAGCCGTTACGGCGGCTGGGACGGAAATGATCCCGGCTGAGGAAAGAGAGTTCGAGTATTCGGCGGAGGACGCCGGAGAATGCGGCATGGAGCTTCAAAACGTCCTTTCCGGTACATTCCGTACGACGCTGATCCTGCCGGAAGCGACCGTGTCTCCGTCCGGCGATCCGGACGGGACCAGTGTTCAGGCGTTCCCATGCATGACGGACAGGATTTCCGGCTCGTTGCTGATCGATCCGATCATGAAGCACCTCCGGGCGAACCTCAGTCGGAAGACCCGGACGCGGATCGTATATTTTGACAAAAGGAAAGGTGTCGCGGCGTTTCTGGAGGCGGACGCGATGGAGCAGGCCGATGCGGAACAGGCAGTGAAGCGTCTCCTGTATCTTTATCAGGCAGGCATGCTCGCTCCGCTGCCGTTCTTCCCGAAGGCGTCTTACCAGCTTTTCCTGACGGGGAGCATGAAGGATGCGGAAAATGTCTGGGGCGGCGGATACAATTCTCCCGGGGACGCCGCGAAATTCGGCATGTTCTTCGGCGGCGCGATGCCGTCCGGCGCCCTGTTCGAATCCCTCGCGAAAGCATTTTTCGGCGCGGCGGTCTTCACTGGCGGGAAAGGAGGAGGGAAAGCATGAACCTTTCCGACTATCCCATCGACCGCGGGCGGTACCTGATCGAGGCGAGCGCCGGGACCGGCAAGACCTACACGATCACGCACCTCATCCTGCGCCTGATCCTGCAGGGGGTCCCCGTGCGGAAGATCCTCGTCACGACATTTTCCAATGCCGCCGCGGACGAACTGAAGGCCCGCATCCTCGCGCTCCTGAACGAGGAGCTGGTCAAACTGATCCCCGCGCCGGAGTCCGCGGATGCCCCCGGGGCGTATCATCCCGACATTTTCACTCCGACAGAAGACCTGAAATCGAGGATATTGCTTCAGCTCGCCGTCAGCTCGATCGACGAAATGACCGTGAGCACGATCCACGGGTTCTGCCAGAAGATGCTCCGGGAGTTCGCGCTCAAA
>ONXY01000259.1 GCA_900321945.1 uncultured Eubacteriales bacterium
TACGCCTCCGCGCTGGCGATCGCGCTGATGGTCCTGCTGCTGGCCGTTTCTGTTCCGTATCTCCGGACGACCTTCTCGGAAAAGGGGGCGTGAGCGGTATGAGCAAAAAGCTGAAAACGCCCAACAGCCTGGGAGAAAGCCGCGCGGCCCGGATTTTCCTGCTTTGGGTTCCGCTGGTTCTGTTCCTGATTTTCCTGCTGTTCCCGTTCTACTGGACCTTCGTCACCTCCGTCAAGAGCGACGCGGAACTGCACAGCCTGACGGTCCGCTACTGGCCGGAGCAGCCGACGTTCCAGGCCTACGGACACCTTTTCGGGCAGTTCAATTTCCTTCACCCCATGACCAACAGCATGATCGTGGCGCTGATCACGACCCTGGTGTCCCTGACGGTCAGCACGCTGGCGGCCTATTCCTTCTCCCGCTTCCGCTTTCCGGGCCGGAAGCCGCTGATGGTTCTGTTCCTGACCAACAACATGTTCCCCAGCGTGCTGCTGCTGATCCCGCTGTTCACCATCATGCGCCAGATCAAGCTGCTGTACACCCCCTGGGCGCTGGTGCTGAGTTACACGACCTTCACGATTCCGTTCTCCGTCTGGCTGATGAACGGATATCTGAACGATCTGCCCCTGTCCATGGAAGAAGCCGCGATGATCGACGGCGCGGACCGCGCCACCGCGTTCATCCGGATCATTCTGCCGGTGCTGCTTCCGTGCCTGCTGGCGACCGGCGTCTATATCTTCATGCAGAGCTGGAACGAATATACCTTCGCGGTGCTGTTCACCAATGAAAACAACCGGACGATCCCCGTGGCGCTGAAAATGCTGGTCGGTCAGCTGGGCGTTCAGTGGGATCTGATCACGGCAGGCGGGATCATCACGGTCATCCCGGTCTGCATCATGTTCTTCTTCGCTCAGAAACGGCTTGTGGCCGGTCTCACCGCGGGCGCCGTAAAAGGCTGATCCCGGGGACGCGGTTCTGACGTTTTTGATACATATTTCTTGTTATAGGAAAGAGGCGGAATTATGGGTCGACAATTGGAAGAAAAAGCCAGGCAGTACCGTCTGGACATTCTGGACATGCTGTACGCGTGCCAGTCCGGACATCCCGGCGGATCCCTGTCCTGCGTGGAAATCCTGCAGGCTCTGTACGAGAACGTCATGCGGTACGATCCGAAGAATCCCCGGTGGGAGGAACGGGACAGGATGGTCCTCAGCAAGGGACACGCTTGCCCGACGCTGTACGCGATTCTCGCGGACAAGGGATTTTTCCCGAAGGAGGAGCTGAAAAACCTCCGCCAGCTCGGAAGCATTCTGCAGGGGCATCCGGACATGAACAAATGCCCCGGCGTCGACGCGAGCACCGGATCCCTGGGACAGGGCGCCTCGTGGGCGGTCGGGTACGCGCTGGCCGGAAAGCGGCCGGGACATGACTTCCGGGTCTTCTGCGTCACCGGAGACGGCGAAAGCCAGGAGGGCATGATCTGGGAGAGCGCCATGGCGGCCGCTCATTACCATCTCGACAATCTGACCGTTCTGCTGGACCATAACCGGCTCCAGATCGACGGGGAGAACGACGCGGTTATGAGTCTCGGGGACATCTGCGCGAAATATGAAGCCTTCGGCTGGGACGTCCGCCGGGTGGACGGCCACGACGTGGACGCCATCACGGAAGCCGTTCTCGCTCCGCGTAACGGAAAGCCGCGGTTCATCTGCTGCGACACCGTAAAGGGGAAGGGCGTCTCCTTTATGGAGAACCAGGTCGGATGGCACGGAAAACCCATGAATCAGGAACAGTATGAAGCGGCCCGCCGCGAGCTGGAGGTGTAATTCCGATGGCAGAAAAGAAATCAACCCGCATCGCCTACGGCGAGGCGCTGGTAAAGCTCGGCGCGGAGAATGAGAAAGTCCTCGTATGCGACGCCGACCTCGCGCACGCCACCATGACCGCCGGGTTCTGTGACAGGTATCCGGACCGGTTCTACAATTTCGGCATCGCGGAAGCGGATATGACAACCGCCGCCGCCGCGCTCAGCCACTGCGGATACACCGTATTCGCCAGCACCTTCGCGGTTTTCGGCACCGGGCGGGCCTTTGAGCAGGTCCGGAACTCCGTGTGCTACTCGAAAGCGAACGTCAAGCTGGGATGCTCCCACGCGGGACCGAGCTGCGGCGAGGACGGCGGAAGCCATCAGGCGGTCGAGGATATCGCCCTGATGAGAACCCTGCCCAATATGACGGTGCTGGTTCCCGCCGACGCGGTGGAGATGGAGAAGGCGGTTTTCGCCGCCGCGAAAATGCAGGGACCGGTTTATATCCGCACCGGCCGTCTGCCCACGGACATCGTTACGGAGGAAAGCACTCCCTTTGAAATCGGGAAGGCCAACGTGCTCCGGGATGGCACTGACGTCGCGATCATCGCCTGCGGGATCATGGTTCCTCAGGCCCTTCTCGCCGCGGAAGCGCTGGCGGAGCAGGGCATCCGGGCGAGGGTTGTGGACATGCACACGATTAAGCCTCTGGATGAGGAAGCCGTCCGGAAAGCCGCGGCGGACTGCGGCGCCGTCGTGACCGCGGAGGAGCACTCCATCATCGGAGGCCTGGGTTCCGCCGTCGCCGAGGTGCTCGCGGACGCGATGAACGTTCCCTTTGAGCGGGTCGGCATCAGAGACGTCTTCGGCACCAGCGGAAAGCCCCCGGCGCTGTTCGAGCATTTCGGCCTGACAGACCATCATATCGCGGAGGCCTGCAGGCGGGTTCTGGCGCGGAAAAAAGCGTAACGGCGGACAGAAAACCGGTCCGCGGGATGAAAGGAGTTATACGGTATGGAAAAGCAGAAAATCCTGGAGTACGCCTATGAAGGCGAGGGAATGACCCGCGTTTTCGAAAACGAGAAGTGGATGGTGGGCGTCAAGAACTGGAAGCCCATGAACGACATCGCCAACATCAACTGCCTGGAGCGGCATAACGAAACGGACGAGCTGTTTATTCTTCTGCAGGGCCGCTGCACGCTGCTGTACGCGAACGAAACGGAAAGCGGCCTGGAAATCAGCGCGGTTCCGATGAAGCCGCTGAAGGTTTACAACATTCCGCGCAGCCTCTGGCACAACACCGTGACGGAGCGGGATACGAAGCTGGCGCTGATCGAGGACAGCAGCACAGGTCCCGCGAACAGCGACAATTACGACCTTTCCGCGGAGCAGATCGCCGAAGTGCATCGTCTGCTCGGAAAATAAAAGTATTCGGAAACCGGAACGCCGGACCCGCCTCAGCGGCGGATCCGGCGTTTCATTTTATCGATCCTGTTTCTGTCCGTCAAAGGCGGGATCCCCGGGAAGATGCACATGCTCCGCGGCCATCCGCCTCCGGGCGTCCGTCATGTCTGCGTAGTGCTTCCGGGTCGTATCCACCGAGGAATGACCCAGTGCGTCCGCCACCAGATAGATATCTCCCGTTTCCTGATACAGGTTTGTGGCGTAGGTGCTGCGCAGCTTGTGCGGGCTGATTTTCGGCTTCAGCGGCGCCGCGACGGCAGCGTATTTCTTGACCAGATTCTGAACGGCTCTCTGCGTGATTCTCTTCCTCTGAAGGCTGAGGAACAGGGCCTCCTCGTGTCCGGGAAGCGCTTCCGTCTCCTTCCGCTCCTCCATGTAGTCCGCCAGCGCCTCCGCGACTTCGGGCGGGAAGTACAGCACAACCTGGTTTCCGCCCTTCCGCGTCACCAGAAACGCGTTGTTTTCCAGATCCACGTCCGAAAGGTTAATGCCGACGCATTCGCTGACGCGGACGCCGGTCCCGAGAAAAAGCATGAGCATGGCATAGTCCCGCTTCGCGGTGATCTTCTGAAAGCGCTGCTGTCCCTTGCTCATCTCGCTCCCGTTCTGCGCGGCGGAAAGCAGCTTTTCCATCTCCGCCCGGCTGAGCCGCAGAATCGGCTTCTCGTGGATCTTCGGAAGGGGAACCAGCTCCGTCACATTGGAGGAGATCCGCTGATGCCTGAACAGATAGTCGTAAAAGCTGCGGATTGAGCAGAGCTTGCGCTTGATCGCCAGATCGTGGTTCACGAAGACTTTTTCCGGCTCCGTATGATCCCCGTCGCTTTTCAGGTAATAGGTCAGGTATTCCGTATAGGCGGTCAGGTCGCTCTGCGTCAGGTGCTCCAGGTCGGCGTCATCGTAAAGCACGATTTCCTTCCGGGCGTAGAAAACCCGTTCCAGATGCAGGAACTGAAAGAACGTGTTCAGGTCAATGGCGTAGGCGAGGCGGGTAAAGGTGCCCGTCGTGACCGCGATGGCGCGCAGGAAGTCGGAGCAGGCCTGAGGCAGGCCCCTGCAGATTTCCCGGATCTGCAGAATCCGCTTCGCGTCCACCTCGTCCCGGTACCGGTTCGTCCCGTTCGCCATCGGCCGTACGCTCCTTTCTTCCTTATACCCGATTATTATACCGCAGTTTCCCGGTATTGTCACGTTCGGGAAAACCGGTCTGTCCGGCCTTGTCACGGAACGTCTTTTCACATATAATAACGGCGGGCGAAAGGAGTGAATAATTCATGGCAAACGAGGAACTGCAGAAAATCATCCGCGAAAGCAGCCGAATCGTCTTTTTCGGCGGCGCGGGAGTCTCCACGGAAAGCGGCATCCCGGATTTCCGCAGCGTGGACGGCCTGTACAACCAGAAGTACGACTGGCCTCCGGAGCAGATTCTGAGCCATACGTTCTTCATGCGGAACACGAAAGAGTTCTACCGTTTTTACCGGGACAAAATGCTGGCGCTGGACGCGAAGCCCAACAAGGCGCATCTGAAGCTGGCGCAGTGGGAAAAGGAAGGAAAGCTGACGGGCGTCGTAACCCAGAATATCGACGGGCTTCATCAGGCGGCCGGCTGCAGGAAGGTGTTCGAGCTGCACGGCAGCGTTCACCGGAACTACTGCATGAAATGCGGAAAATCCTTCTCTCCGGAATATATCCGGGACGTTAAGGAGGATATTCCTCACTGCGACAAATGCGGAGGGCTGATCAAACCGGACGTGGTCCTTTACGAGGAGGGACTGGACGGGGAGACGATCGAGGGAGCCGTACGGGCGATTCAGAGCGCGGATACAATGATCGTGGCCGGAACCAGTCTGACCGTCTATCCGGCGGCCGGGCTCGTACAGTACTTCCGGGGAAATCATCTCGTGCTGATCAACCGGGACGCCACGCCGATGGACAGGAACGCCGATCTGGTTATCCACGACAAGGTCGGGGAGGTTCTCGGGGCGCTGGACTGAGCGCGGGCTCCCCGACTCATGTAAGTATTTACATTCGAGGTTTTCATCCGCGCGGTCCGGCTGAAAACACATCTGCGCATTCTCCTGCCTGTGCGCCGGATAACCGTGTACCGCGAAAGAGGGCATTGAGGGGAAAGACAGAGGAATGCCTGCAGGGCGTTTTTCCACGGCTCGGAACAATCCCGCGCGGAACGGTCCGATCACAGCGAACCGGGATGAGAGAGCGCGAAAGCATACGCAGCCGGATATTCCGTCAGGCTGAGGAAGCCTGAGGAGCGTACAGAGCGTCCGGCTGCGCGCCGCGATCCGTTTCAGAATAAACGCGGCGGGAAAAAAACAAATCTGAATGAGCGCGGCGGGAAAAAGCAAAAGAGTACAGACCGGATTCGGGAAACCCAAAGCGTCGTACAGACCGGAGTCCGGTCTCTTCCCCGGTCCTTTTGGGGCTTAACTATTCGTGAAACTGTGGTTTAGCGAATAGTTAAAAGAAATGGAACGTCGTACCTGATCCCTCTCCGTCCGCCGCAGCGCACAGGCGGAATCCGTTTCTTCTCCTGTTTTTTCTTCTTTCTCACAAAACTCCCCCTTGATAAAACCGGAAAGAAAAACTATAATTCATCCGGTTCCAAAAATACTGAGAGGAGTTTTACCATGGATATCGAAAAAATCGTCTCTGAAATCGTCGGCAAGATTACCGGCAACAACGACCTGATCGGAAAGTTCAAAGCCGACCCCGCCTCGATCATCAAGCAGCTGACCGGCCTGGACGTGAACGCAGATCAGATTAAGGAAATCGTTTCCGGCGTCATGAAAGCGATCGGCTCCGGCGCCGGCGACGTCGTGAAGGAAGGTTCCGGCCTGATCTCCAAAATCATGGGCTTCTTCAGGAAGTAATTTCCACGCGTAAAAAAGGCATCCGCCGAAGCGGAAGCCTTTTTCTTATTTCTCTTCCTTTTCATCCTCCGGGTTGATCCTGCGGTACTCCTCTATGGCCGCCCGGGCCAGTTCGTCGCACCGGTTGTTTTCCGGATGATCCGCGTGTCCCTTCACCTTATGGAACGTTACGTGATGCTTTTTCGTCTGCGCCATGAGAATAAACCAGAGATCCTGGTTTTCCACCGGGGCGCCGGCGCTGTTCTTCCATCCCCTCTTCTTCCAGCCCTCGATCCAGCGGTCGTTAAATGCGTTAACCAGATACGCGCTGTCGGAATAAAGGTTCACATCGCAGGGCTCCTTCAGGGCTCCGAGCCCGCTGATGGCGGCAAAAAGCTCCATCCGGTTGTTGGTGGTTCCCGCCATATAGCCGGAAAGCTCTTTTCTGTGCGGGCCGAACTCCAGAATCGCGGCCCAGCCGCCGGGTCCCGGGTTTCCGCTGCAGGCGCCGTCCGTGTAGATATTCACGGTTTTTCTTTTCGCTTCCATCGCGTTATTTCCCCGACATCTCCCTGCTCTTGTCGGCGCAGGCCTTCATCGCTTCCAGAACGGCGTTCCGGAATCCGTATTTCTCCAGCGCTGCCACCGCCTCAATGGTTGTTCCGCCCGGCGAGCACACCGCGTCTTTCAGCGCCGCGGGATGCGTGCCGGAGGAAAGCACCATCAGCGCGCTGCCCAGAACGCTCTGGGCCGCCATATCGTACGCATAGGATCTCGGTATCCCCTCCCGGACCCCCGCGTCTGCCATCGCCTCGATCAGCATATAGACGTACGCCGGGCTGCTTCCGCTGATGGCGATGACCCCGTCGAACAGGCGTTCGGGAAGCACCCGGGTTTTTCCGATCGCGTCGAAAATGCCCTTCGCAAAATCAAAATCCTCCTGCGTGAACGTGGTTTCGTCGCAGAGCGCCGTCATGCCCTCCCCGACCATGGCCGGCGTGTTGGGCATCACGCGGAGGTACGTCGCGCCGGAACCGCGCAGCGCCTCCTCAAGCATGGCGACGGTCCACCCGGCAGCGATGCTGAGCACCGCCTTGCCCTGGAGCGCGGGGCGGATCTCCTTCAGCACGTCCCGGACGTACAGCGGCTTCACGGCAAGGATGATCAGATCCGCGCTCTCCGCGACCTCCAGGCTGTCCGCGGCGGCCGTCAGCCCCGGAATGTCCTCCTCAATCTCCTTCATTCTCCTCCGGCTGACGTCGAAAACCACCAGCTGGGCGGGTTTCACATAATTCGCGTCCACGATGCCCCGCAGAATGGCGGACCCCATATTGCCGGTGCCTATCATGCCGATTTTTCTGATCATGTCTCCAGCCCTCCGTCACAGAATGTATTTTCTCAGATCCGCGGCCTTGTTTTCCTCTTTCAGATGCTCCTCCACGTATTCCGCGTCGATCTTCAGGGTGAACGGCGGCATGTTTTCATCCCCGGCGTTGAAGCTGACATCCTCCAGCAGCTCCTCGAAGATCGCGTGAAGCCTGCGCGCGCCGATATCCTCCTGATTGTCGTTGGCGTTGCAGGCCGCCTGCGCGATGGCGGTAATCGCCGAGGGGTCAAACTCCAGCAGTACCCGGTCCACCTCCAGAAGCGCCCTGTACTGCCTCGTAAGCGCGTTTTCCGGCTCGGTCAGAATCCTCTCGAAATCGGCGCGGCTGAGGCTGTTCAGCCGGACGTGCACCGGGAAGCGTCCCTGCAGTTCCGGGATCAGATCCGAAACCTTGCTGACATGGAACGCGCCAGCCGCGATAAAGAGCATGAAGTCCGTCTTCACCGGGCCGTATTTCGTGTTCACGGTGCTTCCTTCCACAATAGGCAGAATGTCCCGCTGCACGCCTTCCCTGCTCACATCCGGCCCGTGCGCGGATCCGGATGAGGCGATCTTGTCAATCTCGTCGATAAAGACAATTCCGTTCTGCTCCGCGCGGCGGACGGCCTCCTCCTGAACGGCGTCGTCGTCGATCAGCTTCGCGGCCTCCTGCTCGGTCAGGATTTTCCGGGCTTCCTTCACCTTCACGTGCCTGGTGCGGGTTTTGCGCGGCATCATGTTTCCCATCATGTCGCCCAGTGAAATGCTGTTTCCCCCGACCTCCAGCGTCGGCATCGCGTCCTCGACCTCGATTTCAAGCTCGTTCTCCTCGATTTCGCCGCGCAGAAGCTGCTGGCGGATATCTTCCTTCTTTTTCGCCAGCGCCGTGCTGTCCTCGCCGGTCGGCACCGTTTCCTTCTGGCGGCCGAGAAGATAGTCCAGCGGATTGGACGCGCGCGCCTGTTTTCCGGGACCGCGGGAAAGAAGATCCGCCAGCGCGTCCTCGGCGAGCACCCTGGCCCGCGGCATGACGCGTTCCTCATGTTCCTTCCGCACGAGCCGGACCGCGTTCTCCGTCAGGTCGCGGATGATGCTCTCCACGTCCCGTCCGACGTAGCCCACCTCCGTAAACTTCGTGGCCTCCACCTTAATGAAAGGCGCGTTGACCAGCCTGGCGAGCCGCCGGGCGATTTCCGTTTTCCCGACGCCGGTGGGACCGATCATCAGGATGTTCTTCGGGCTGATCTCCTCCCGCAGGGATTCCTCGACCCGGCTGCGGCGGTACCGGTTCCGGAGCGCGATCGCGACGGATTTCTTGGCTTCCTCCTGTCCGACGATATACCGGTCCAGCTCGTGGACAATCTGTCTGGGCGTTAATTCCATGGCTTTCTCCTTACACGTCCTCCACGACGATATGATCGTTCGTATAAACACAGATGCTGGCCGCGATCCGAAGCGCTTTCTCCGCGATCTCGTGGGCCGAAAGATCCGTGTTCTGCACCAGCGCCCGGGCGGCGGCCAGCGCGTAGTTTCCTCCGGAGCCGATGGCGGCGATTCCCTCGTCGGGATCAATTACCTCTCCCGTCCCGCTGAGAACCAGCAGGTTTTCATGATCCGCGACAATCATCATGGACTCCAGCTGCCTCATGGTCTGGTCCCCGCGCCAGGTCTGCGCCAGGGCCACAGCAGCCTTTTCCAGGTTTCCGCCGCACTGCTGAAGCTTCTCCTCAAACTTCTCGCAGAGCGTAAAAGCGTCCACGACGCTGCCGGCAAAGCCGACGGCCACCTGTCCGTGGTACAGGCGGCGAACCTTCCGGGCGGAGGTTTTGAAGATCGTGTGCTCCCCCATCGTCACCTGGCCGTCTCCGGCGATGGAGACGCGACCGTCCTTGCGGACCGCGCAGATTGTTGTTCCCCTGAACGGGCTGCTCATAATTCCGTTCCCTCCTTTATCGACGCCGCGTTCGCTTCCAGCCAGTCCAGCGAGCGGGCGGCGACCGCTTCATACCTTTCCGTTTTGTTCCGGATCCTCTTCCGGTCCGCGGGCAGCGCGTCGATCAGCCCGAACGCGCAGTTCATCGGCTGAAAGCGGCTGTTCGGCGCGGATACGTACCTCCCCATCGCGCCGAGCGCGGTCAGTCCGGGCCAGGAAACAGGCGGAAGTCCCAGCAGATCCCGGGCGAGCGACACGCCGCAGACCAGGCCGCTGGCCGCGCTTTCCACATACCCCTCCACGCCGGTCATCTGTCCGGCGAAATAACAGCGGGGCCGGCTGATCATCTCAAAGCGTTCGTTCAGAAAGCCGGGGCTGTGCAGGAACGTGTTCCGGTGCATCACGCCGTAGCGCGCGAATTCCGCGTTCTCCAGGCCCGGAATCATCCCGAACACCCGCTTCTGCTCCGGCCATTTCAGGCGCGTCTGAAATCCGACGATGTTGTACAGGGTCTCCGCGGCGTCGTCCTGCCGCAGCTGCACCACCGCGAAAGGCGGTCTTTCCGCCCCGGGAGCCTTCAGGCCCACGGGCTTCATCGGACCGAACGCCGGCACCATCCGGCCGCGTCTGGCCATGCTCTCGACGGGCATGCATCCCTCGAAAACCCTGCTTTCCTCGAAATCCTGCACTTCCGCGGTCTCGGCCGACAGCAGCGCGTCGATGAACGCGTCGTATTCCTCCCTCGTCATGGGGCAGTTCAGATAGTCCTCTCCCCGCCCGTAGCGGCTCATCCGGAAGATCCGTTCCATGTTCAGGGAGTCCCTCGTAACGACCGGAGCCGCCGCGTCGTAAAAATTCAGAGTTCTGAGCCCGGGAAGCGCCGCGATCCGCTCCGCAAGGGCGGGAGACGTCAGCGGTCCCGTGGCGATAATCACCGGCCCCTCCGGGATCTCCGTGACTTCCTCCGAACGGACGGTCACGCAGGGATGGCTCCGGAGGCGCTCCGTAACCTCGCGGGAAAAGGATTCCCGGTCCACTGCCAGCGCGCCGCCGGCGGGAACCCGGCAGCGGTCCGCCGCCGAAAGGATCAGGGAATCCAGACGTCGCATTTCCTCCTTCAGCAGCCCCACCGCGTTGCTGAGCCTGTCCCCGCGGAAGCTGTTGGAGCAGACAAGTTCGGCAAAATCCGGCGAGTGATGGGCCGGCGAGTACCTTACGGGCTTCATCTCAAAGAGTTCCACCCGGATTCCCCGGATGGCAAGCTGCCAGGCGGCTTCGCTGCCGGCAAGCCCCGCGCCGATCACCAGCGCCTCCGGTTTATTCCTCATTTCTGTCCTCGGGCGTCTCCTTTTTCTCGCGGTACTGGCAGCTTTCGCTGACGCAGACGTACTGGATCTCGCGGCGGCTGTTCCGTTTCTCGACCATCATGCTCCCGCATCGCGGACACTTTTCCGTCACCGGTTTATCCCAGCTGATGAAGTCGCACTCCGGGTATCCCTCGCATCCGTAGAACTTCCTTCCCTTTTTGCTCATTTTCTCCAGCAGGCGCTTTCCGCACTTCGGACACGGCGCGTCCAGATAGGTCAGGATGGGCTTCGTATTCCGGCACGCGGGGAAGTTCGGGCACGCGAGGAAACGTCCGTAACGGCCCATTTTATATACCATTTTCGCGCCGCACTGATCACAGACCACGTCGCTTTCCTCGTCGCGGATCTCGACCTTCTCGATTTCCTTCTCCGCGAAGCTGAGCTCCTTCTCGAATCCCGGATAGAAATTGCGGAGAATCTGTTTCCAGGCGGTTTTGCCCTCCTCCACCTCGTCCAGCTGCTTCTCCATTTCCGCGGTGAATTCCGTATCGACAATCCGGCTGAAGTATTCCTGCATGAGGGAGGTGATCATCGTGCCGAGTTCCGTCGGGTAAAGGCGTTTCTTCTCCCTGGTCACGTAGCCGCGGGAGATGATCGTGGAGATGGTCGGAGCGTAGGTGGAGGGACGGCCGATGCCGTTCTCCTCCAGCGTCTTTACAAGGGTCGCTTCGGTATATCTGGGCGGCGGCTGCGTAAAATGCTGCTGCGGATCGATTTTTTCAATCTCCATAGGCATATCCGGGGTCAGCTCCGGCAGAACCGTTTCCTTCTGAACCGTCTCATCGTCCGATCCCTCCTCGTAAAGGGTTGTGAAACCGGCGAATGACTTGTGCTCCCCGTAATACCGAAGGCCGACGGCGTCGTCTCCGATTTCAGCGGTCAGCGTCTGATAGACGGCCGGCGCCATCTGGCTTGCCACGAACCGGTTGTAGATCAGCCGGTACAGCATCAGCTGGTCGCGGGTCAGCGAGCCGCGGATCGATTCGGGCGTACGGTTTACGTCCGTGGGACGAATGGCCTCATGCGCGTCCTGCGCGTTCTGCCTGCCGCGGTATTCCATCGGCTTCTCAGGCAGGAAGGCGGGTCCGAACTCCGCGGGAATGAATTCCCGGACGGCTTTCAGCGCGTCGTCGCTGATCCGGACCGAATCCGTACGGATATAGGTCACCAGGCCCTGAGTTCCCTCTCCGGCCAGATCGACGCCTTCATACAGCTGCTGCACGACCTGCATGGTGCGGGATGTCGTGAAATTCAGCTTCCGGCTGGCCTCCTGCTGAAGGCTGGAGGTCGTAAAAGGCGGGGCCGGCATCCGCTTCCGTTCCTTCGTCCTGACGTCCAGAACCCGGACCTTCGCCGTTTTCAGAAGCGCGGCAGCTTTCTCCGCCTCCTCCGCGCAGGCAATCTTCACCTTTTTCCCCCGCACGGACACAAGGCGGGTCTCCAGGCTGAAAGCCTTTCCGTTCTTCTTCCCCCGGCACAGAACCGGGATCTCCCAGAATTCCTCGGGAACAAAGTCGGTGATCTCCTGCTCCCGGTCCACGACCATCTTGGTCGCGACGCTCTGAACGCGGCCGGCTGAAAGGCCCTTCTTCACCTTCGCCCACAGCAGCGGGCTGATTTTGTAGCCTACGAGCCTGTCCAGCGCCCGGCGGGCCTGCTGCGCGTCCACGCGGCCCATATCCAGCTTCCGGGGATGCCGGATCGCGTTCTGAACGGCCTTTTTTGTGACCTCATGGAACTCAATCCGGCAGGGCTTCGATTCGTCCACGCCCAGAACGTGGAAAAGATGCCAGCTGATCGCCTCTCCCTCGCGGTCCGGGTCTGTCGCGAAGTAGATCTCCTTGGCGTTTTTCGCTTCCTTCCGGATGCGGGAAAGGATCTCCCCGCGGCCCCGGATGGTAATATATTTCATTTCAAAGTCCTGATCCGGATCGACGCCCATCTGGCTTTTCGGCAGGTCGCAGACATGGCCCTGCGACGCCTCCACCTTGTATCCCTTTCCGAGATACCGGCTGATCGTCCGGGCTTTGGCCGGGGATTCCACGATAATCAGTTTCTTTTTCGTTTCTGCAGGCATCGGTTATTCTTCATTCCTCTCAAAATCAGTCCGGCTGATTTAATGCGTATATTTTTCCAGGAAGCGCCTGTACCATACCCCTGATCTGCAGCATGGACAGCGACGCGTTCAGCTCCGCCGCCGTCATGTTCAGCGCGCCGCAGAGCTGGTCGAAGCTCTGATCCCCCAGTCCGAGCCGGGAAAGAACAAGCCTCTCCGCCGCGGAAAGGGACGGATCCTCCCTTTCGGCGGCGCATGGGTTATTTTGCCCTGAATCCTGCTTCTTGTCAAGCCATCGCATATCCTCAAGCAGATCGTCGGCCGTGGTAAAGTAAATCGCTCCCTCCCGCAGAAGAAGATGATTCCCTTCCGTTTTCGGACTGCCGGGCTCGCCGGGATAGACAAAGACGTCCTTCCCCTGATCCAGAGCATGCTGCACGGTGGTCATGGAACCGGACCGGATCCGGGCCTCGATCAGCGCCAGGCAGTCCCCCAGACCGCTGATGATCCTGTTCCTGTACGGAAAATGCCATCCGAGGGGCTTCTCTCCGGGCGCGAATTCGCTCAGAATCAGGCCGCCCTTTTCCAGAATCTCCCTTTTCAGGGCCGCGTTTCCCGCGGGATAGGTCTGGTCGAGGCCGCAGCCCAGCACAGCCGTCGTCGGGCTTTCTCCCCGGAGACAGCCCCTGTGCGCCGCGGCATCGATCCCGAAGGCGAGTCCGCTGACGATCCGAACGCCGTTCCGGCTGAGCTGTTCCGCGATCTTCCCCGCGGCTTCCGTTCCTTTCAGGGAGGCGTTCCGGCTGCCCACCATGGAAACGGAGCGTCCTTCCGCCGCACGCAGCTCCCCGAGGAAAAAGAGGACGGGCGGCGCGTCCGGCAGATCCGCCAGCTTTTCCGGATATCCCGGGTCCTGAAACGTCACCGCCCGGATCCCATGCTGTCCGATCAGCTGCCCGTACCGTCTCATGGCCTCGCCGGTCCCGCTTCTCTTCAGGCCGGCAAGCGTTCTTTCCGGCAGAGGGATTCCGCCGAAAAGCTTTCCGCCCTCCGTCCACGCGGCGTAAAGCCGGACCGGATCCGGTTCCAGGGTCAGCAGGTATTTTGCCTCCCCGGGCGAAAGCCCGGCCCCTGCAAGCCAGGACAGGCAGGTCTCACGCGTGTACGCGGCCATGGCTGCCTCCGTATGGTTCTGTCCGTTTCATGAAATCACGCTCTCCAGTATTTCTGGTCCAGCTCCCGGAACTGAACCGCCTCCGCAATCTCCGCGGGAAGGATCGTGTCGTTTCCGTTCAGATCGGCGATCGTCCGGGCGACCCGGATCACTCTGTAATACGCTCTCATGCTCAGGCGCATCCGCTCCACCGCCAGATGAAGGAGGCTCTCCGCCTCGCTTGTCATCCTGCAGAAGCGGCGGATTGAAGCGTTGTCCAGCCGGGCGTTGCAGTGAATAACCGTACCGGCGTACCTGACCAGCTGTCTTTCCCGCGCTTTTCCGACCCGCTCCGCGACGGAGGCGGAACTCTCCGCCGGCGCGCTTCCGCTGATCTCATCAACAGAAACGGAATCCACCTCGGCCTGAATATCGATCCGGTCCAGAAGCGGGCCGGAAACCTGATCCAGATACCGCCGGATCTCCGCGGGCGTGCACCGGCAGTCTCTCAGGCGGCTGCCGTAGTATCCGCAGGGGCATGGGTTCATGCCTGCGATCAGCATGAAAGAAGACTGGTACCGCGCGCTGCGCCGGACCCTGCTGACGGTCACCTCTCCGTCCTCCAGCGGCTGCCGCAGCGACTCCAGCGCCTGGCGGCTGAATTCCGGAAGCTCGTCCAGAAAGAGAACCCCGTTATGCGCGAGCGAAACCTCGCCGGGACCCGCGTTCATTCCCCCGCCCGTCAGGGCCGCCACGGACGCGCTGTGATGGGGAGAGCGGAAAGGGCGCTGAACCATCAGCCCGCTTCCGGCCGGCAGCGTTCCGGCAATTGAGTGAATCCGGGTCGTCTCGAGGGATTCCGCGAAGCTCAGCGGCGGAAGAATGCCCGGCAGGCACCGGGCAAGCATGGTTTTTCCGCTGCCCGGGGATCCGATCATCAGCATATTGTGTCCGCCCGCGGCCGCCACTTCCAGCGCCCGCCTGGCACCGTGCTGTCCCTTGACCTGGCTGAGGTCCACGGCGGGAACCATGTTCCGGACCAGGCTGCCGTATTCCTCCTGATCCTGGGCGGGAATTGGCGCGGTACCTTCCAGATGGCCGATCACATCCCCGAGCGTGCGCGCCGGATAAATCCGCATGCCCTGCACGCAGGCGGCCTCCCGTGCGTTGTCCGCGGGAAGAATCACGTCCATCAGGCCCCGCTCGCTTGCTGAGATCACGATGGAAAGCGCTCCGTTCACCGGCTGGAGTCTTCCGTCCAGACCCAGCTCGCCGAAGAGAACGGTCCGGGAAAGATCAGGAACCCCTCTCAGAGCGATCTGCCCGTTTGCCGCCAGAATTCCCACGGCGATCGGAAGATCGAAGGACGGGCCTTCCTTCCTCCGGTCGGCCGGAGCAAGGTTGATCGTTATTCTGCAGGGCTTTATGCTCCTGCCGCTGTTCAGAATGGCGGCGTTCACCCTGTCCCGGCTTTCCCGCACGGACGCGTCCGGAAGGCCGATGATCTCAAGACCCGGCAGGCCGCCGCCTGAGCAGAACACCTCCACCTGCACCGGAAAACCGCTGACGCCGCTGAGTCCGAAGCTCAGCGTATGAGCCATTCCCTCTCTCATTTTTCCGATCCCCCGTCAATACCAGATCCTGAGAAGCATTCTTCCCGCGTCCAGCCAGGAAACCGGAGCGTAGATGCCCGTCGTGTACGGGAAAAGAAGGGCCATCGCCGCGAACGCGAGCGCCGTGAAGATGATCATCGACCATTTTCCGGCGGCCGGCCGGAGCCTGCGAAGCTGCCCGAATACCGCCGTCAGGGCGAAGATCAGGAAAGGTACGCTGGCAAAGTAATGATAAATATAGGTTCCCCGCGGCACCAGCGTCCAGGGCGCGTACTGCGCCAGGAATCCGGTCAGAAGGAAAACCAGCTCCGTATCGGGGGTGGCAAAGGAAGCGGGCCGCTCCGCGTCGCCGAGATGCTCCTCCCTGTAACGGTACCAGAGCCACCAGCAGCAGATCACGGCCGGAATGGCCGACCACCAGATCACGGGATTTCCGAAGCAGAAGATGCTGTAGGAAAGATCGTCGTTGAATACATACTGCTTTGTGGCGAAATACATGGGCTTACCGATCACGGGCCATTCATACCAGGGGGAATAGAAGGGATGATCCATCCCCAGGCCCGGCGTAGAATGATAGTTCAGCATGCTGAACTGCGCGCCGATCAGCGCGTTCAGGTATTCGCTCAGGGAAGTGAACCGGCGGTAGGCAAAGTACGGAATGTAGCTGACGCAGTAGACCGCA
>ONXY01000232.1 GCA_900321945.1 uncultured Eubacteriales bacterium
TACAATATCCTTCCGGAGGAAATGATTTATCCCGGCGCGGAATTCGACCGGCGTCATCTGAAGATGCTGTTCGCGCTGCGCGAAAGGAATCTGAGCTTTCTCATGTCCACCTTTTCGCCGACGCTGTATGATATGATCATCTATATCCGTCAGCACTGGCGGACTTTGTGCGACGATATCGAAACGGGGAAAATAAGCGCGGACGCGGCAGTCGATCCGCAGCTGCGGAAGCGGCTGGAGGCAAAACTGATTCCCGACCGGGAAAGGGCGTCGGAAATCAGGACGGTAATGGAAAAACATGAAAACGGCGCGTTTGTACCCCTGCTGTGGCCCGACCTGAAGCGGATAGCCACGGTAGGCACCGCCACGTTCGCGCCGTTTATTGACCAGCTGCGTCCGGTGCTGGGCAGGGAAACCGCTGTGGATTATCTGGGGTATGTCTGTTCCGAGGCCACCGTTGCGGTGCCTCTCCGTGAAGACGACCCGGCCTGCATGCTGCTTCCCTTCGGGGGATTTTACGAGTTTATCCCCGTGGAGGAAGGCGCGGCGGCCGATCCGCTGCTGATGAATCAGCTGGAGACCGGAAAAGAATATGAACTGGTAGTCACCAACCTGTCCGGCTTTTACCGCTACCGCCTGGGCGACGTGATCCGGGTGACCGGCTACAATCATGAATGCCCGATGATTGTTTTTTCTTACCGAAAGAATCAGCTGATCAGCATGTACGGGGAAAAAGTAACCGAAACCGTGCTTCGCTCAGCGGTAAAGGCGATGGAGAAGGAGTCCGGGACTGAAATCCTGGAATACAGCGTGTATGCCGACACGGGAACCGTTCCGGGCCATTATACCGTTCTGATGGAAAGCAGCCGCGAGATCACGCCGGACGCATGGCCGTATTATTCGGAGATCCTGAACCGCAGGCTCTGCGAAATCCATGATTCGTACCGTAAAAAAATCGACGGAAAAATCATGCTGCCCCTGGAAGTCAAATTTGTCCAGCCCCAGACCTATGCCCTGTACAGGGACCTGAAAGTGATGGGAGGCGCTTCCCCGAATCAGATCAAGCCGCTTCACGTGATTACGGACGGAGCACTGAAGCGCTTCTTCTTCGGACTCCTGCAAACGTGAATCCAAAGCGGCCCGCCCCGGAGGCGGCAAGGTCCGCGGCGAAGAATGAAACAGGCCGTCTTACCGGACGGACATCCGGGAATGCAATCTCTCAGACGCCGGATATACTCCGGACGAAAGCGGCTTGCCGCACAGGCGCGGAAAACGCGGGCAGCGGTCTCACAGTCCTGAATTTGCGAAACCTCACAGGAGGGCGATCCGGTCATGAAACTTTTGCTCAGAAAAGCTGCCGGTCTGCTAGCAGTCCTGGTGGCAGCGGCATTCCCCGCCGCGCCTGTCCGCGCGCGGGACGCCGCGCTGACCGCGGATGAGATCGCGGCCGCGGCGCATCAGGCGGATCTGGCTCTGGACCAGCAGTGCAGGCAGAAAATGAACCGTCTGACCGCGGGACCGGAGGCGCGCCTGCCGGTGACGGACGTGTCCGGACTGCCGTCGAAGGCAGATCTTCGGGATATGGACGGCAGAAACTATGTTTCCGAAGTGAAGAAGCAGGATCCGTGGGGAACATGCTGGAGTTTCGCCGCCGTTGCGGCGGCCGAGGCGAGCATCGCATGCGGCCTCGGACATGACTTTTCTGCCGGGGACAACAGCCTGTTTGATCTGTCGGAGCTTCACCTGGCCTGGTTTGCCGCTACGGCGCTGCCGGAGGACTGCGCGCAATACCCTTCACAGGGCGGCGAAGGATTGCATACGATAACCGCGGATTCGGACGACATTTCCGACGTGAGCCGAAAGAAGCTGGAACAGGGCGGATTCGTGAGTTCCGCGGCAGCCGTCTGGTCGGCGGGTATGGGCCCCGCCGCTGAAAAGACGGTGCCTTACGGAAAAACATCTGACGCCGATTACTCCAAGATCCGGCTGGTCGCGGCCGCGTTCTCCGACGAGGGCATGATTGATCCAGGAAGCTTTGTGGACCGGAATTACCCGGCCGCTGAAACGGACGCGGAAGCACTGGCCGCCGATTGGAGAGCGCGGGGCTATGAGGAAACGGATCCGGAGACCGGAGAGGACGTCCTCATGTGGGCCAGGGCCTTTCCGGACCGGCCGTTTGAGGAACTGAAAGGAAAGAAGGTTTTCGCGCTGCTCAGGCCGCGGAACGCTGGCGACTGGTCTGTGGATGAATCCCTGCGCTTTGGATCGCTTTATTTCCTGAAGAACGGCAATCTCCTCCCGGATCCCGCCCTCAGGGGCGCGGACGGCGCGTACGTGTTCAACCGGGCGGGAATCGACGCAATCCGTTCGGAGCTTGCGCAGGGCCGGGCGGTTGCCGCCGCGTTTTCGGGAGATTACGGAGAACCCGGAATGAAAGTTCCTGACGGCACAGTCCCGTTTATGCGGTTCCTGGACGCGGACGGGCAGCCGTCCGATGACCCGAAGGCGGCTGTCTGGGCGCACTATACTTTTGACAGCGGGTACAACCCGTCCGATCCGGCTTCCGTGAACAGATGGGTTCATCCGGGGCATGCCGTCTGCATCGTGGGCTATGACGATTCCTTCCCGAAAGAGTATTTCAACGACCCCAACGGAACGATCGGCGGAGACGGGGCTTTTCTTGTGAAGAATTCCGAAGGCAGCAGTATCAACAGCGACCCCCGCGCCGTCAGCGACTGGGGAAACGGCGGCTCCGGCTTCTTCTGGCTGTCCTATTATGACCAGAGCCTGGCCTTCTGCGCCAGCTTTGAATTCGATACCGCTGAAGCGGCGGGGGGGCCCCCCCTCGAAGCCCGCCTCTATGATTTCCTGCCTGTTATGGTCCAGACGTCCGCCGGCTTCGCGGAGGACATTCGCATGGCCAACGTTTTTGCGGCGGACCGGGCCTGCCTCCTGCGCTTTGCCGGATTTGAAACGGCGAATGCTGAAACCGACGTGGATTACAGCGTTTATCTGCTGGATTCCGAAGCCGAAAGCCCGGTCGACGGAACGCTGATGGGAGAATACAGCGCGCATTTCACCTATGCCGGCTTCCATACGGCAGAGCTGGGGGAGGGGATCCGGATTCCAGAAGGCTCCCGCTACGCGGTCGTCATCCGGGAGAGGACGGGAGACCGGAGCGAACTGACCTTCACGCTTGACCTGAACAGCGCCGGTATAGATTATTACGGGCTTGAAAATCTGGGCTGCTATGCCCGGACTGTCGTCAATCCCGGTGAGAGCTTCGTCGGCTGCGGCGGTATCTGGACGGACTGGACGGAGATTGTCAGCCGGCTTGAAACACTCAACCGGAATCTGAACAACGGCGGTTTCGCCTATGACAATTTACCGATCAGGTGCTATACGCAGGCGGAATAACCCTGTTCCGGCCGCTCTCCGGACTGTGCCGGAATACCGCTTCCGCCGCGGCGGCAGGACAGACGCGGGCTGCTTTTTTTATGATGAGTTCAACGACGCAATGCTTTGGCTTTACAGGACGGATTGACTGCAGGAAGCGCGGAAGAAGGCCGGCCGGTTATTCTCCGGCAGGCCTTCTTCCTTTATTTCTTCCGGACATAAATGAGTACAAAATTCAGAATCCGGTTCAGTCCCCGGGACAGGAATTCCCTGTCACGGATTCCGTATTCATGACCGGTACTGAACCAGTCCTCCCAGGCCTCATCAAAGCATTCAGCCTCCATGACGGAAATATCGCACCGGTTTCCGCATTCTCTTTCCAGCAGATCTTTCCACCAGCCGGCAGTTCGGAAGCACAGGGAATCGCCGCCTTCCGCCCAGGCTTCAAAGAGCGCGCGCATTTCTCCCCGCGGTTCTTCCTTCAGACCGGGAACGGCAATCATAACGGAGCCGCCCCGGCGGACAAACGGCAGAATCCTGCCGGAAAACACCCCTTCCCTGCATCCGAAATAATGATAGGAATCCACACTGACGATCGTGTCAAACCAGTCCTGCGCGAAGGGCATATCCAGCGCGTCGCCGTGGATGGGGATAATCCGGTCTTCCAGGGAAAGGTCCCGGACCCGCCTGAGGTTATCCGTCGCGCTTACCCAGAGATCGAAGGCGAAAACGGATTTCGCGGGGGTTTCATTCGCCAGGAAAACGGAGGTCAGAGCCATGCCGCACCCCAGATCCAGCGTACGGTCACAGCGCGCTTCATAAGGGTTTCTGCGGATCAGTTCGTCCAGCAGGCGGAATGAATTGGGACCCATCAGGTAATCAGCGGTAAAAAACCGTTTGTATCGGTCTGCTCTGTTCATGGTGTTTTCACTCCTTTCCATGCTTATCAGGCTGTTTTCCTTCTTTCAGAATAACGACCGCGTCAGGATCGAATTTCCGGTCCATGGTATGGGCGGCTTTCCGGTTGGCAACGGTATCAAAGACGACGGAGAAATCATAATCCGGCGGATACAGCTCCGCGGCCGGAACCAGAAGCTTCAGGCGGTTGTGGCGGACAGTCAGCTTCCGCCCCCGCAGCTGGACGACGACATTGCCGTCGTCGTCCGCCGGCCGATAAACGACCGCGTTTTTCCCGTCCGGCAGCAGCAGGACGCTGTCCCCCATGGTGAAGCGGTTAAACCCGCCTTCTTTCCGGGAACTCCGGCGCTGCAGGCGGGTGGCGGGAACAGGCATCGGGCGGCGGCGCCCTTCCGGTTTTGCGTCCGGCCCCTGATCCGTCACCTGCCGCGCCCGGGCCAGGAGCCCTTCATCCATTCCCAGACGCCGGGCAATTTCGATGGCGCAGCTTTTTCCGCTTCTGCCTAGTTCCAGACGGTAAAGAGGCCGCAGGCTTCCCTGATCAAAGGCCATCCGGGCGGA
>ONXY01000320.1 GCA_900321945.1 uncultured Eubacteriales bacterium
CAGCGCGTAATACAGGCATTTCCGCCCTTCCACCGCGTCATACGGAACCAGCGACACCGTTACGGAATCTTCCGTATTCAGCATAAACGTTTCGCAGCAGTCCAGCGTGGAGTAGTACTCCGGCCGGTTTGTGCCGTGGAAAACCCTGCTTTCCACAGCCGCTTCCGCGATCTCCCGGAGATAACGGTTCGTCCGTTTATCCGTCTCATACCCCACTGAGCGCAGTTCCACGGCGTTTTCCGCAACCGACGCGCGGCCGTCCCTGTTTTCCACGGTCAGGGATATCCTGCTGCGGTAAACGGACTCGTCGCCATAGAGAGCGTCGAAGAACAGCCCGTCGCCGGACGGCCGGCAGGCACCTTCCTCCGTATAGAAGAAAATGCTGTCCGGAGAAAGATTCCATACGCGGTCCGCCGTCCGGTCTTCCCAGATGTCCAGAAAATGATCCTGCACGACGACGGCGAGCCCGCTGAGCTCCGCGGTCCATGCCGCGCCGTCGTATTCCAGACCGGTCCGGGAAATTGTCCGTGTGACGGGAAGCTCCGGAGAACCGGGATCTTTTCCTTTTTCATAACTCAGAACGCAGAGACTTACGTTCCCGTTATCCAGCTGTTCCGCCCGTTCCGGCGCAAGCGGCGCCGTCACGCGGACGGGACGGACTTCCGCGCCGGAAACGGCGATCTGCTCATTCAGAGCCATCGGCGACTGATCCATGACGACCTGCATTACCCCTGTTTCCTCCGCGGTGAGCAGGGTTCCGCCCGGCGCGCCGAACACGGTTCCGGCCGGAAAACGCAGGGAAACCGGCGTGCTGAACCGGTTTCCGATCCGGAAAAGGAACGTCATCTCCTCCGCGGATACGCCAGGCCGGCAGTCCGCATCATTCTGAAACGTCAGGCATTTAACGGCCCGTGAATGCGGCGGCATCCTGACGCCGACCGCTTCAAAAAGCCTGTCAAACTTTTCATAGGCCTTCCCGTTCACGGAAGGATTCACCATATCCAGGAGAACGGTTTCATCCGAATCGTTTTCCATCCGGAGACCGACCGCGATTCCGTCGTCCGCAATCAGAACCTGTTCCACGACCACGCGGATTCCGCCGCAGTCCATGAGCACCGCCGGCTCAGGCAGCTTCTCCGCCGGCTGCAGCGCGACGCCCTCCGTCAGCCGCAGCGTAATCCGTCTGAGCGGATCCGGCTGGGAATAATAACTCAGCTCCGGGTAGAAATCCAGCTGATCCGCAGCGGCGACGCCGGCCTGCTCCAGCGCCTGGTTCACGCCGAAAAGATAGAGACGGCTGGCGCCGCTCACGTGCAGCGAGCTGACGGACGCATGGTTGTATTCCGTAAAGGACATGTAGGCATCCGTTCCGGGAGCGAGGTGAACGGAAAGCGAGGTATTCGTCTGCATGCCGTTGATCAGCAGCATTCCGCTTGTCTGCAGCTCCGTACCGCCGCCGTTCAGAACGTGCAGCATTCCTGTCAGCCGGCCGTCCGTGCCCTGCCGCAGGGAGATCAGCTGCCAGACCGCTTCACCGTCCCTGCATTCGGCAATCGCCTCCGGAGCCGGCGGCAGGATTTCCGGGTTCACGTCCGCCAGATTCAGATGAACGGGGATCTCGACAGGGTCCGCTTCATAGTCCCCCCGCACGGACATGCGGAGCGTGAAGTCCGCCGATTCGGCCCGGCCGAGGCCGGCCAGCTGTTCATCTCTGAGCGTGCTGACGGATTCCCCGGCCTTTCCCGGTTCCACATCGGAGATATAGACGGTTGACGCCGTGTCCCGCGTTCCGTTCAGAATGATGCCGCTCCCATGAAAATACAGAGTATTGTCCGTGCCGTTCTGAACCCGGACTATGATTCTCAGGGAACGGTCTGATTCGGTCGCGGTGACCATTGCGGAGCACGCTATCTCCACCCCTTCCGGTTCCGTCAGGACCTGCGTCACAGGGATTTCCGTTTCTCCCGGATTTTGGATTTTCAGGGGAAGACTGCTCCAGCGGTTCTGAAAGACGTCCGTAATCTGGAACACGGCGTACTTATCCCTTCCGACCCGCTCCGGGTCGTCCAGAAACTTCAGACGCCAGTCGCGGGGGAGCGAAAGGGGTCTGGCCATATATCCGCCGTACAGATCCCAGTCCTCAAAAGCCGGAACTGCCTTGCCCGGATCCGGCATGTTCCGGATAAAATACCGGAATTCCATATCGCTGAAGCCTTCCGGGGAAAAGGGGATCCGGTTGGTATAGGTTTCCGACACCCGGTCGTACACATAATTACGCTCGATCTTCAGTTCCCCGGTTTTTTCGTTCAGCCTGCAGTAATGAAGCACCGCTGTGTCGTTCTTCGCGTCCGCGCGGGCGGAATAGTCGTGATATACCGCCAGAATCACATAGTAGCCGCCGTCCGCGCTTCTCATAAAGCTGACCGGACCTGTCAGAATGTTTCCATCAGGGTCAACCGCGTACAGCGCGTTTCCCCGGTATTCGGCCGACAGCATGCCCGCCCCGTCCGAAGAGACGGGAAGGACCGATATGGGAGCCAGCGAATACTCACCCGGGGAGCGGCCGAAGTTGTCCATCAGCAGCATCTCGGCCGCCAGAAAATGCCGCCTCTGGTCCTCCGTCAGCCGCAGACCGAATACTTCGCCCCCGTTTGCGGAGGATCCCTGATCCGAAGGCACCATGCCGCTCCAGTCCACGTATTCCTCCCCGGTCAGCACGGCGCCGAAATGTTCCAGGTAACGGGTGTAAGCCGCGCTGAAAGGGAGCCGGCGGTAATCATCCCGCCAGGATTCCAGGTATTTTTTCTTGTTGGTGTAGGGGTGGTAAACGGAAAGTCCGCCGGCCTTCCCGTCGTCCGACCGGACGTAGACCACGGCGTCCAGGAGCGCTTTTCCGAGAGCGGAATCCGCTCCGCCGAAGCGCTCCGTCAGGTCGGACAGATCGACCAGGTCGTAACCCTCTTCGCCCACGGCCCGGACTCCCTGCCCGAAACCGGCTGAGGCGGAACGAATCAGGGAGAGCTCCGCGAAATGATCCTCGCTGACGCTTTCATCCACCGCCGGAAAGAACTCCTCCATTCCGTCGATCACCGCGCCGACCCGGGACAGATCGATACAGGCCATCGTCAGCGGATCCCGGGAATCCGACAGCGCGTCAAAATAGGAATCCACGATCCGTATACCGGTTTCGGCGCCGTTCCCGTCCGCGTCCTTCAGAAAAGCATAGTTCCATCCCTGAGCCGGCTCGGTTTCCTGGGAGGCGATCATGTACTCCGCATAGGGGGCGACCGCGGCGGCCACTTCCGCCGATCCCATCAGGCACGCGTCAAAGCCGATCCAGCTGAGCTTGCGCTGCATATACGTCCTGCGAAGCCCCTCCGTCAGCTCTTCCAGCGTCAGGTTGTCCATGGAGAACAGTTCGTCCCAGCATACGCCCTCCAGGGGCCCGCCGCCGTGATCCCAGAAAATCAGCGCGTAATTCTCCGCCGGGTACTGATCCCGCCCGAACCGCAGAAAGTCTGTCAGCGTATCCGCGCTTCCCATGTTCAGCTGATCCGACCGCCGGACGATCCGCTTCCGGCCGGATCCGACCTCCAGGATCACAGTTTCCTTCGTATCCGGCAGCAGATCCCAGCTGCCGGAGCCGCCCATCATAACCAGGACGGCCGTATGCTCCGCAGAAACTCCTGAGGAAATCATTTCCTGAATGTCCTTCGAGGCGGAACCGTATTCGCTTTCCAGATTGCTTCCGCACATATAAACCATTACCGTCAGTTTCCGGTCTTCCGCTCCGGCCTTCTGTCCGCAAAGAAGGAAACCGGCGGCGCACAGCGCCGTCAGCAGAATCCGCCAGGCTTTCTTTTTCATTCTGTTCTCCTTTTTCCGGATCCGGCGGCAAACCGGCGCCGGCGCCACGGTACGCGCGCAACAGCTGCGCTTCTGCGTATAATGTATTCTCCCGCCCGGAAAAAGTCAAGGCTCCGAAGACCGGGGACGCGGCGCCCCGGGACGGCGTTAAACCAGCGGTTTATTGCGGAAGGGGGAAACGGAGGTTATCCTGTGTTCACCGGCCGGCAACGGGCCGGAACCAGTTCGGGAAAAACCGCCGCAGACCGCGGACAGGACGTATGAAGCCGGCAGCGCCGGGATCGGGAAAACGGACACGCTGTGGTGCGCCCAAGGAAGCGCCCGCCGCCTTTGGAAAGCGGAGGGTCAGCGCCGGGAGCCTTTACGGAGCCTGAAATGATAGGGAAGTCCGGACGTGTCCCGCGATTCCGATCAGACGCCGCCGCGAAGGCTTCACGCGTCAAACAGGAAGGAGGTGAGAGAGATGAGCTATCGGGGAAAGAAACGCACAGAGACAGAACGTTTACTGAAAAAGCGGCCGCTGATCCCGGAATACGACAGAACGGGACCGGCGCGGAAAACCGGCCGAATCCGTACTTTCACAGATTATTCCGCTCCTGCGCATGCGTCCGTATCCGCGCCTGATCCCCAGACCGCGGCGCTGGCCGAGGCGGTCAGATCCGGCGAGCGGAACTTTATGAACGGCGTTTCCTACCGGATCAATCCGGTGGACACGCTGAAAATGATCAGCGCGAGCTCCGTTTTCGGAGAACCGCAGTATTACCGGGACGGGAAGAACGCGAAGGCCGGCCTTACGGACGGATTCTGCGGCACGGACGCTCTTTTCGCGCGGTACAGCCTGAGCATGATGGATCCGTTCAGGGGGATGACGACCTCCCGGGTCATGGAGAAAGCCATCGACGACGCGCTGGAC
>ONXY01000467.1 GCA_900321945.1 uncultured Eubacteriales bacterium
ACCAACAGCGACCTCCTGCTGAAGATGAAAGACTGGTTTGCTCTGATGAGCAAATCAAAAGGATAAAAAAACTGCCCCGCTTCAGGCGGGGCGTTTTTTATTGCTGTTCTCTGATTTTTCTCTTCCAGCACTGATGGCACATGGCAATATAGCTGTCGTTTCCGCCCAGCATAACCTGTCCGCCCTCCGTAACTATTTTTCCGGACCCGTCGATTCTCGCGTTCACCGTCGCCTTCCGGCCGCATTCGCATACGGTCTTTACCTCGGTAATCGAATCCGCCAGCTCCATCAGCCGCTGGGATCCCGGGAAAAAATGGGTCAGGAAATCCGTTCTGAGTCCGAAACAGAGCACCGGAATATCTTCCGTGTCCACCAGATAACGCAGTTCGTCGATCTGCTCCGGCGTAAAAAACTGGGATTCGTCTGCGATAATGACGTCCCTCCGGCCGTTCTGATGGTAGGCGTCCGTTATGCGCGTTTTCGGGCAGATGACCTCCGCCCGGCTTTTCAGACCGATCCTGCTTCTGATTACATCCGCGCCGTCTCTTGTATCCACGCTCGGCTTTATCAGCCAGACGCTCATCCCGCGCTCCTCATAATTGAATTTCGTGATAAGGGCCTGAGCGGATTTGGACGACCCCATCACTCCGTACTTGAAATACAGTTTTGCCATGCTGCCTCCTTACCGCCTTACCGGTTACTGCTGTGCGCCTTTTTCAAGATGCGCTCTTACTCTCTGTACAACCATTTCCAGCGCAACCTGATTCTGTCCGCCCTCCGGAATAATCACGTCCGCGCGGCGTTTGCTCGGTTCGACAAACTGTTCGTGCATCGGTTTCACCGTCGTAAGATACTGGTTGATCACGCTTTCCAGACTGCGGCCACGTTCCTGAACGTCTCTCTGAATCCTGCGCAGAATTCTTACATCGGCGTCCGTATCCACGAAAATCTTGACGTCCATCTGATCGCACAGTCTCGGATCCGTATAGATCAGGATGCCTTCCACAATGATCACTCTGGTCGGCTCAATCGTTTCCGTCCTGTCGCTCCGGTCATGGATGGAATAATCGTAGACAGGGCACTCAATCTTCTTCCCGCTTTTCAGCAGACGAAGATCTTCTATCATTCTGTCCGTATCAAACGCATCCGGGTGGTCATAGTTCAGCAGGCACCTCTCTTCGTAGGGCATATCATGATGCGCTTTGTAATAGTTGTCGTGATGCACGACGGATACGTTCCCTCCGAACCGGCGGACAAGGCTGTCCGTAATGGTCGTCTTCCCGCTTCCGGTTCCTCCCGCGATACCGATGATCATGATTTCCTTCATTCCCCTGACCTCCTTCAGGCGTTCTGACAGGCGCCTGTTATTTTCTGCTGAAGCCGAATCCGAACAGATCAAACCTGCTTCCGGGAAGGAACACCAGGCTTACGCGGTTTCTTCCCTCCGGAACAGTGACGGAGAACGTCTGTTTTTCTCCCGCGCCGCCGAGGAAACGGATCATCTCCGCAGCGGCGGCGCCTTTTTCGTTTTCCAGCCGGACGGAAACCGCGCAGACGTCCATCGGCGTTCTTCCTTCCAGCGTCAGATACACTTCAGAAGCGTCCCCGAAGTCCAGTCCGTTCCAGACGAGGCTTACATTATTGCCGATATTCAGCACCGCAGTCCCGTCCTTTACGAAGCTGTCTCCGTATATTTCATCCGCGTCCCCCGCGTTCTGCCAGGAATACGCCCTCTCCTGTCTTTCAAACCGGAAGCCCCGGAAATGGAATTTCCGGTCCGCTTCAAAGCAGAGCGTATGAACACCTCTGAGCCGTTCCGGAAGAGCGTACGTCTCATCCTGATAAACGTTCCAGATACTGGGCTTGCAGTACCGCAGAACCGTGATCAGCCTCCCGTCTCTCCCCGGCTCCCCGTCGTAAACGCGGATATCGTACGCGTCGCTGTCCAGAGTGAAAATGCTCATTGTGATCCGGTCGCTCCCGTCCGGCCCGAAGTCCAGCCCCGAGAAACCGACCATGCTTTTTCCGCTGCTTCTGGCGAAAGCGATTCCCTTCTCGTTGCCCGCCCCGATTTCTCCTTCGGAAAGGTCATAAAGTCCGGCGCTCACAAACCTGTACGGATCGTTCCCTGCTTTCCCGAAACCTTCCACGGACAGCTCAATCTGGCTGATCTGTTCCGGATGATGGTCCGCTGCGTTCCCGTACAGAGCCCGCAGCCATATCTGTCCGTCTCCGGCCGCC
>ONXY01000335.1 GCA_900321945.1 uncultured Eubacteriales bacterium
AACGTGATCGCAAAGACGGGCGAGGTCAACTATGGGTACGGCAACGACTTCGGCGAGAACTATGATTATACGTTCATGGGGCAGCACGGCACGCAGGTGCTGAACGGCATCGTGGACGCCAAAGACAAGCCGCATCCCGGCGCGCAGGAAGTCCGCGTCTGCCAGTCTCCGATCCGGTTCGAACTCGACGGCGGAAAGATCACGGTCATCAACGAACGCAACAACGCCTCGACCGCCGACCTGAAATTCCGCTGGGAAGCCACGAAAAACGGCTATGTCGTCAAGTCCGGTGCGCTGGACGTCCCCGTGACCGAGTGCTTCGAAAGCTCTGTCGTGGATATGCCGTTCGAAGATGGGATCGCGGATCAGGACGATATGTGGTTCCTGAACCTCTATTGCGACGGTCCGAAACACGAGATCACGCGCGTGCAGTTCCCGCTCAGCGACGCCGCCCGGAAACTCATCCGCCCGACCGCCCTGCTCAAAGGGAAAGCGCTTTCGCTCGATTCCAAGTTCCCGATGCGCGCGACGGAAACAGAAGACGCCCTCACGATCGGACCGTTCATGTGGTCCAAAAAGGACGGCCGCCTGATCTCCATGAAGCGGCCTGACGGGACCGAACTGCTCGCCGCGCCCGCCGAGGAGATCTTCTTCCGCGCGCCGACCGACAACGACCGGATGCTGGACCAGGACGGCACGTTCGCGAAGGACTGGATCCCGCTGATTCACGCGGAGCGCAAGCTCGTGGACTTCAAATGGGAACAGACGCCCGGCGCCGGGCATTATCATGTCTATGTCACCACGCGCATCGCGGACCGGATCGACTCGCACGTTAAATGGACCATCTCTTCCAGCCAGAACCGTTTCCTGGACTATCATCAGGAAGTGAACTTCACGCATGACGACCTGCACTCCGTGGCGCGCATCGGCATGATCTTCCCGCTCGTCGAGGGGTTCGAGAACGTGAAGTATTTCGGGCGCGGCCCGTACGAGAACTACCCGGACCGCACGCGAGCCGCGCTCGTCGGACGTTGGGAGACCACCGTGTCCGGCATGCTCGAAAACTATCTCGTGCCGTCCGAATGCGGCGGGCGCGGGAAGGTGTTCTCGCTGGAGCTATCCGGCGACGGCGACGAGGCGTCGAAGAAACTGCGTGTCGTGAAGAGCACGGGGCTTCAGTTCTCCGCGCTGCACGTCTCCCCGTGGGACCTGATGGCCGCCGACCACAGCTGGGCGCTGAAGCCCGGCAAGAAAACGTGGCTGATCGTGGACGGCGCACACATGGGCGTGGGCGGCGATGACGGCTGGACCATCAACGTACACGAGGAATATCAGCTGCGCGCCAGACCGCACAGTCAGACGGGATACATGCTGGATTTCTCGCTGGATTTTCCCTCCTCGGAGGATGAATAACCGCATGCCCGGTATGCAGAAAAAAAGAAAATCTTATGCTTGACATTTGCTCTTTGCCTGCTATATTAAACAAAGAATTGAACCTATTTCATGCCAATTCGAGCTTATCCAGTCAGATGAAACAGATTTGTTTTTACTGTACCAGAGTGCGGAAAATAGACAGGAGTCCGACATGATCATAAAATCTTTTCTTCCTTCTCGAATCGTTACGAATTCCGACCTTGAACAGGAATTCCCGGAGTGGACGGCGGAAAAAATAGAAGAAAAAGTCGGAATCCTGTCCCGGCATGTTGCTTCCGAAAAGGAAACGGCTCTTGATCTGGCGGAACAGGCATGCCTGGGACTGTTCCGGGAACATCCCGAAGTCAAGGATTCCGTCGACTACCTTCTCCTCTGTACGCAGAGTCCGGACTACTGTCTGCCGGGAAATTCATCCATTCTCCAGGACAGGCTCGGCCTTCCCGCCTCCATTGGCGCACTGGACTACAACCTGGGATGCTCCGGATACATCTACGGTCTTTCTTTGGCAAAAGGTCTTCTTGTGAGCCGCATTTCCAAAGGAGTCCTGCTTGTCACCGCAGAGACTTACACAAAAAGAATCAACCAGAAAGACAAAGGGAACCGGTCCATTTTCGGCGATGCGGCAACCGCGACGTTCCTGA
>ONXY01000490.1 GCA_900321945.1 uncultured Eubacteriales bacterium
GGATTCGGCGTGGGCTTCCGCGACGGCCTTCTGATTCAGCACATGGGAGTGGCCGAAACGGAAGACGCCGCGGATGCCCGTCAGGCGGGCATAGTCACAGTACTCGTCCACGTTGGTGGGGTTCAGGGTGTAGGCGTCCCGATGGTATTCAAGGGAGAATTTCCACGCCAGCAGGACGCCGAGCTTCGCCGCGTGCTCGCTGCCGCCGACCGCGGCCAGCGTATCGTCGTAGAGCTTCCGATCGATCCGGGTCACGCCGCTGGGCTGGGTGCACGCGCTGCCCCCGCGCCCGACGACCACGTCGATCTCAGCGGGATCGACCCCTCCCTCTTTCAGCATCTCCAGAATAACGGCATAGCGGAAGGGAACCTGATCGTTGACGTGCGGATACCGCAGCAGCACCGGGGCGTCGTGAAAACGGCTTTTCTCAAACAGGGACTTCTCGTTTTCGTAAACGCTGATCTTCGTCGACGTCGAGCCCGGATTGATAATCAGAAGCTTAAAGATCTTTTCCATCATTCCATTCCTCTTCGGCAGTATACAGGATCCCGCTTCAGCGCGGTACCGCGTTATTCTACTACGCCGCCTCCCATTATTCAAGACGGGATTATCGTTTTTTACAATTCAGGGAAGCCCGCGGACGGCGCTTTCCGGGAGCCCGGGACGGAAAAAGCCCGTGCGCGGAATCGCCGCGCACGGGCTGTACCGGGGTTTCGGTTCTCCGGACGGATCCGCGGCCGCCGCGCGGCCCGGTTCCGGTCAGTCCGCGTTTTCAGCCCCGTACGTGCAGAGACTCCCGATATCGAAATCAGCGATGTTCAGGATGGTCACGTTCCCCTGCAGATCCTCGTACAGGTACAGGATCACAAAACCCGGCTGCGCGCCGGGATACACGACGGACGCCTGGCAGAGGACGGCGTGATTTGTCCCGGCCACGACCTGGGAACCCAGATACGCCACAGGCACATAGTTCACGCCGAGCAGGCCGTCCAGCCCTTTCTCAACCAGAGCCCGGACCCCGTCCGTAACCGCCGGATCGGCCGCGGGCGTCCATCCGCCGACCGGAGTTCCGGCCGGCTCCGCATCCTTCGGGGGGATTTCGGAGATAAAACCGGATCCGTCCGCTTCGTTCCAGACCGCGTAGAAGGGAATCGTCTCCGCGTCCGGATCGCTCTCCTGGATATGGGTCCAGAAAAGGAGGTCCTCCGGCAGGCGGCTCACGGGCGTGCCGGGAAGGAACAGGGTCACTTTACTGGCGTTCTCCATTCCGTAGGGCACGGCCGTCACGTAACGGACCCCGTCCTCAACCGATTCCGGGACCTGCCCCTCGTCCGCTTCGGCGCTGACTTCAAGGGTCAGCGCGTATTCATCCACCGGTACGGGATTGGAGAACCGGCCGTGGAAAAGACATCCGTAAACCGTTCCGTCCGGGAAATCCTCTCCCGTTTCCCCCATCTCGCTGTCGTGGTAGATTCCGGTAAAGGCGCCGTCCTCCCCGACGGTCAGTTCCGTGCTCCAGGCGCCCGCGCCGCTGGAAAAGGTGAACGTCATCCCCTGAATCCGGCCGAACAGATCAGCCTGCGCTTCGGCGGAGCACACCGCCGCGGCCGCCAGGAGCGCCGCAGCCAGCAAAACCGCAAGAATCTTTTTCATTCTGATACACCTCCGTAAACAATATATTCGTGATCAGCGGGATCACAACCGTTTATACGGCCCGGCGCGGGACATGGCGGCGGTTTTTCCGCCCTTCTCCCGCCTTTTTCCGGGCCGGCTCTCCGGCGGCCGTCCACGGACCGCTTGATGAATACAGCATAACGTAGTACAATCGCTGAGTCAAGTGACAAAAACCGGCCGGAAGACCGAAAAACGCCCGGAGGCGCGCATGGAATACAGACGCAAAAGGAAGGAAGCCGTCCCCGTGATGGCGCTGTGCTATGACTTTGACAAAACCCTGACGCCCGACGATATGCAGGCGCAGGGCTATATCCAGTCGGTCGGGTACGACGTGAAACAGTTCTGGGAGGAAACGGACCGGCTGGCGCACGAGCAGGGCATGGATTCCAATCTGGCGTACATGCTGAAGATGGTCCGGGAGGCGGAAGGCAACCTCGTTCTGAACCGGAACGCGCTGATGGAATACGGGGCGAAGGTGAAGACGTTTCCGGGCGTGCCGGAATGGTTTGAGCGCATCCGCGCCTACGGGCGGGAGCGCGGCGTACTGATCGAACACTATATCATCTCCTCCGGCCTGAAGGAGATGATCGAAGGCACGGAGATGGCGAAACGGGGCGCTTTTGAGCAGATCTACGCGAGCGCGTTTTTCTACAGCGAGCGCGGCATCGCCGTCTGGCCGGCGCAGGCCGTCAACTACACCAACAAGACGCAGTTCCTCTTCCGCATCGAAAAAGGGACGCTGGACGTCAACGACCCCGCGGTCAACGAATATTTTCCTCCGGACAAAATCCGCGTCCCCTTCCGGAACATGGTTTATATCGGAGACAGCGACACGGATATTCCCTGCATGAGGCTGGTGAACGCCAACGGCGGCTTTTCCGTCGGCGTGTACAACCCCGGAACGGGGGATAAAAAGAAAGTTCAGAAAATGATCCGGGACAACAGAATCCGGTACTACGCCCCGGCGGATTACCGGGAAGGCTCCGAGCTGGACGGGCTGGTTAAGCAGATGATCCGGCGGACGGCCGAAAACGAGCTGCTGGAAGCGGCGCACTTCAGATGCTCCGAGGAGTCGGCGCGCGGGATTCCGGACGGCGTATAACGGAGCGCGGCACCCATCCGGCGGCGTCTTCA
>ONXY01000260.1 GCA_900321945.1 uncultured Eubacteriales bacterium
CCGGCCGGAAGGCCGTCCGCGGAACCGTTTTAAGGGTATATTACAAAAGTTTTAAAAAAGCACGAAAAAGCCCGGAAAAACAGGGAAAAAACCGAAAAACGGTTGACTGAATCCGTTTTCCGGCGTATAGATGGATAGGTCGCGCGAAACGGGCCCCGCGCAATGCGCCGGGAACCCGCCGGCCGCCGTCCCGGGAAGGTTTCCCGCCGCCGGCGGATCGGATCCGCGGCCGGAAAGACGGCAGGCGGCCCGCGGCCGTTTGCGTGAATCAAATATGTTTTAACGGAGGTTTTTTGAAAATGGGTGTCTGTGCTGTGATTCTGGGTATTCTGGCTATTGTGTGTGCTCTCCTGGGCACGTTCCTTTTCGGCAATCCCGCCGGGATCGCCGCTGCCGTGCTGGGCGTTGCCGCGCTCGTCCTCGCCGTCCTGAAGAGGAAGAAGGCCGGAAAAGGCGGCATCGCCGGTATCATTGCCGGTCTGCTGGCGGTCGTTATGGCCGTCTCGATGATGGGCACCGTATCGAAGCTCTTCACGGAACTGCATAACAAAGCCGTGGAGTTCAAGCCGGAAGGCCTGTGGGCCAAGGTATCCGAGGATACCACCCACGGCATGATGGGCATCATTGCCAACCTGCCGCAGGATGAGGCCACCCTGAACGCGCTGGTGGACGAGATGAACGAGCTGAACAAAATGACCGAAAAGCCGGCGCCCGCCGCGACCGATGCCCCCGCGGCGACCGACGCCCCGGCTGCGACCGACGCCCCCGCGGCTGAGGAAGCTCCCGCGGCGACCGACGCCCCTGCGGCTGAGGAAGCTCCCGCGGCGACCGATGCCCCCGCGGCTGAGGAAGCCCCCGCGGCGACCGACGCCCCCGCGGCTGAGGAAGCTCCCGCGGCGACCGACGCCCCCGCGGCTGAGGAAGCCCCCGCTGCTCAGAATTAAGGAAAAACGTGAAATCGCCTTTGCGGTCCGGACCCGCTCCGGAACCCGCGGCGGATGATCAAAGGCCTGCTGCCGCCCGGCGGCAGACCCCGCATGAAACACTCCGGCGGCTGCGGAATCTGCAGCCGCCGGAGCTGCGTTTTGGAGCCCCCGTCTTTTGAAAAAGCCGGGTTTCTTCTCAGTCCGCGTCCGTCAGGAAATACAGGGCCCGGTTGTATTTCGCCTGCCGCTTCACTTCCCTGGCGGTCACGGTTTCAAACCGGGACAGATTGCTGTTGTCGATCAGATCGGAGATCTTCACGGCTTTCGCGACGGGGTTGGCCTTTACCCGGACCAGATAGTCCGCCCAGGCTTCGCCCTTCCGGTGCGAAACCGCGTCCACCGCGGCGGCTGTCTCCGGTCCGAATTCAGCTTCGATCCGGGCCAGGGTTACGTCCGTGTCCTCCACCGTGTCGTGCAGCCACCCGACCACCTTCTCCTCGGGCTTCTTCAGCCTTCCGGCCACTCTTTCGGGGTGATTGATATACGGCGCTCCCGCCTTGTCCTTAGCCCCCTTGTGGGCCTCCCGGGCCAGATTCATGGCCTTTTCCACGTCCGTGCTGTACGCCATGCCGGTCGTCACTCCCCTTTCGCGTATTCTTTCCGGATCCGGTCCGCGTAAATCTCCGCTTCCTCAGCCGAAATATCGTCGTACCATACCCAGTCGCCGCTTCCTTCGATGATGCTGTCCTTACCCGGAGAACGGCGCCATTCCCCGGGAACGTCCGGATCAAAGGTTTCCGCCGCGGCGTACCTGAACCGGATGAGAACCGGAACTCCGAAATCTTTCCGTACCATGTACGCGTATCCTTCCTTCTCCGGCATCTTCTCCCCGTTTCCGCCCCGGGCCGGATCAGCCGGAACCTTCTTCCGCGCTTTCTCTCCCCTTTCCCGGGACAGCCTTATTGTACAGGACGGCCGCCGGAAACGCCAGCAAACCCCATTTGATTCCGGAAATCTTTTTTCAAGTTACGCTTGAGTCCGGTGAATATCCGGCCGGTTGACGTTTGCGGGTTTGCGGGCGGAATGGTATAATCATGCGGAAGAAGAAACAGGCCAGATCCGGGCGCCGTTCATTTTCCCTTTCAGCGGCGGCCGGTATCGTGTGAACCTGCGGGCTGCCGCCGGAGGGTGATTTGCGCATGAAGAAAAAAGCGGTTCTGAAACATCTCCTGATTTCCCTGCTGATCCTGGCGCTGCCGGGCGGCTGCGCGTTCGCGGAAAGCTCCGCGGAACCGTTTGTTCTGGGGGTGGACGTGTCGGAGCTTCTCTCCCAGGAGAGCAGCGGCGTGGTTTATTACGGTCCCGACGGCCGTCCGGCGGATGCGCTGGCCGTGCTCGCGGAAAGCGGAGTCAGCCATATCCGCCTGCGGGTGTGGAACGATCCCTTTGACGCGGAAGGAAGAGGTTACGGCGGCGGGAACATCAACGCGGAAAGAGCCGCCGAAATCAGCGCCCGCGCCGCGAAGCTGGGAATGAAAACGCTGATCGATTTTCACTATTCCGATTTCTGGGCGGATCCTTCCCGGCAGATCGCGCCGAAAGCCTGGGCCGGGATGAGTCTCTCCGGGAAGGAGACCGCTCTGGAGGCGTATACGCGGGACGCGCTTGCGGTGATCCTGGACGCGGGCGGCAGCGTGGACATGGTCCAGGTCGGAAATGAAACCACGACCGGAATGGCCGGGGAATATGATCCGGACCGCATGGTCCGCCTGATCGCCGCCGGGTGCCGGGCCGTACGGCGGACCGCCGCGGAGCGCGGGCTCCGGATCAATGTCTGCGTGCATCTGACGGATCCGCAGGATTACGGAATGATTTCCGCCATTCTCCGCAGGCTGGATCTCTGCGGGGCCGATTACGATTCCGTGGGGCTTTCCTGCTATCCCTACTGGCACGGAGGCATGGACGTTCTGTCCAGAGCCGTCGGCGGAATCCGGAAGGATTTCCGGAAGGATGTTTTTGTCGCGGAAACGGCGTGGCCCTTCACGCTGAAAGACGGGGACGGAGCAGGCAATGTGGTCGATTACGATCCCGGCGTTTACCCCGCGTCGCCCGAAGGCCAGGCCCGGGAGTGGGAGGACGTGTGCCGCACGGTCTCGGATGCCGGCGGGTTCGGCGTTTTCTACTGGGGCGGCATCTGGACCCCGGTGGGTCCGGACGCGGAGAAGAACCTGATCGTCTGGGAAACTCAGGGAAGCGGCTGGGCGACGCGGTTCGCGCACGCGTACGATCCGGAGCACGTCGGGAATGAAACCGGCGGCAG
>ONXY01000261.1 GCA_900321945.1 uncultured Eubacteriales bacterium
CGGCTGTATCATACGCCGCCGCCGGAAAAGAAAACAGAACGAAGAACGCAAAATAAAAGCGGCTATTCTGCCGCTGAAGGGAAAATGGTCCGGCCGGGCCTTATTCCTGCCATTGGGAAGACATGTCCCGCATCCACTCATATACATCTATTCCGTAAACCTGACGCAGGTTGTCCGGCGTCATTACTTCGCCGGCAGACCCCTGCGCTTTGCTTTGCCCGTGGTCCATCAGAACCGCGTGCGTTCCGAACCGCTTTGCCAGGCTCAGGTCGTGCACTACGGACAGAACTGCCCTTCCGGGTTTCTGCAGCCATTGCTGGATCAGGGAAAAAATGTGCTGCTGGTATTTCAGATCCAGGTGGTTGGCCGGTTCGTCCAGAATCAGCACGCAAGGATCCTGGGCAAAAACCTGGGCGAGGAAAGTCCGCTGGGTTTCACCGCCGGAGAGCGTCAGCATATCCGCATTCCGGAACGCTGCCATTCCGGTCAGTTCCAGCGCGTTATCCACCTGTGCTTCCTGGTCCGGATCGGCGGCGGAAAAAAAGCCGGGAGATCTGGCATAGCGCCCCAGCCGGACAATCTCCTCCACCGTAAAAGCGTAGCCGGGCAGGTTGCGCTGGGCAAGCACGCCGATTTCCCGCGCCCGCTGCGCAGGCTTCAGGCTGCGCAGGTCGCTGCCCCTGTACAGGATCTTCCCGCTGTAGGGTACGCCGCCGGAGACGGCTTCGATAAGCGTGGATTTTCCGGCGCCGTTCGGGCCGATCAGCATCAGCCACATGCCTTCCTCCAGCGTAAAGGACATATCGTTCACAGCTGTGAAATTCCCGTACCGCACAGTTACATGGCTGATTTCCAGCATACGCTCACCTCGCTTTTCCCGTACGGTAGAAAATGACGACAAAGAAAACCGAACCGATCAGCGAGGTGACTACGCCGACCGGCAGTTCAACCGGCGACAGCACCGTACGGGCCACAAGATCGCACAGCATCAGAAAGATGCTTCCGCCGGCCAGGCTGGCCGGCAGCAGACGGCAGTGGTTCGGCCCGGCCAGCATCCGGCAGATATGCGGCACAACCAGACCGACGAAACCGATCGTTCCGCCAATGGAAACACAGGTGCCAATCAATGCAGAGCAGCAGACAAGGGTGATAATCTTGACCCTTTTCACATTCACGCCGATATTCCGAGCGTTCTGTTCACCGATTGCAATCGCGTTCAGCTCACGTGCAAGACCCAGCAGGATTCCGCCGAAAACCACCAGCACGCCAAGCATCAGCAATGCGTGCCGGTACGTGCTCCCGGAGAAGGAACCCATGGTCCAGAAGGTCAGGCTTTTCATTTTCTCGTGGGAAAAGGTAATCAGCAGGCTCATCAGCGCGCTCGCGAACATCGAGAAAATCACGCCGATCAGAATGATGCTGTGGGTGGAAAGCGAATGGTCCAGCGTAAAAACCAGTCCCAGAATCAGCAGCAGCGACCCCAGCGCAAAAAGGATCGCCATGACCGTCGGACCGGCAAGCGGCAGGCCGGGCAGGTAAAAACCGGTCAGAAGCGCAATCATCGCTCCGAGACCGGCGCCGGAGGAAACGCCCATGGTGCTGCCATCCGCCAGGGGATTGCGCAGGAGGCCCTGCATCCCTGCGCCGCACAGGCTCAGCGCAGCTCCGCACAACGCCACCGTAAGCACCCGCGGCAGGCGGACGCCCAGAATGATTGTGCTGTTCACACTCTCCGCGGTCCTTCCCGTAATCGCATCCGCAATCGTACGGAAAGTTTCGCCCGGGGTGATACCGACGCTGCCGACGCACACGCACAGCGTCATTATAGCAAGAAACGCCGCCGCGAGCAGAAACAGCGCGGGGAGACGGAGCGATTCGGTACGGTTTCGTCTCATGCTTCCTCCGAAAATGCGGAACGGGAGTCTGTTCTCCCGTTCCGCGGGTGTAAAATCAGGCAGCGGGTGCCTCTTCCGCTTCTCCATAGATCAGTTCGTACAGTGTTTCCACTGCTTCCGCAAGCCGGGGGCCGGGGCGGGTAAAGGCATCGTTTCCGACGATCAGAACGTTTCCGTCCTTCACAGCGGTAATGCCCTGCCAGGATTCGCGGGCCTTGATCACTGCAGCGGCATCCAGGTCGCCCATGCCGCTGGAATCGATGGTGATGATATAATCGGGATTCTTCTGGATGACGTCTTCCTCGCTGACCATCGGCCAGGCTTCTTCCAGGTCGGCGAAAATATTCGTCAGGCCGCAGATCGTGCCGATCTCATCCATGAAATTGCCCTTGGCGGCGGACCAGAGGCCGTAGCCGTATTCCAGGGGCGTGGTTTCGAAGTAGACCGTCTTGCCGGAGGGTTCCACCTTCGCGGCGACCGCTTCGATGCGGGCCTTCATGTCTGCGATGACGGCTTCCGCCTCGGCGGCCTTGCCGGTCACGGTGCCGAGCAGCGTGATGCAGTTGTAGGTGTCCTCCAGGGTCTGCGCGTCGGTCACGATGACGGGGATGCCGTTCTGCTCCAGCTGGTCCACCACGTCCGGATCATGGGCCATCTTGGTCATGATCACGACGTCGGGCTTAAGCTCGACGACCTGTTCGACGTTGAACTCGCCGCCGGACTGGATCTCCGTGACGGAGGCCACTTCCTCAGGATAGTTGCAGTAGGTGCCGCGGCCGACGACAGCGGGACCGGCGCCGATGGCGTAAAGAATCTCGCAGTCGGACGGCATGACGACGACGATGCGCTCAGCCGGACCGGCCAGCGTGACTTCGCGGCCCATCATGTCGGTCACCGTGACGCCGCCTTCCGCCACTACGGGCAGGCAGGCGCACAGCATCAGCAGGCACAGTAACAGGGATACCAGTTTCTTGGACATAAGCTGTCCCTCCTCATTGAAAATGATCAGATGAATCAGCGGGAGGGACATTCATAAAGAAAGGCGTCCCTCCCCGAGGCACGCCAACAAAACCTGCGGCTCCGCCGCAAGTTTTATAGCATATCCCAACCTGCGATCGCTGTTACCAAAGCCGTTTCACGCCTTTGACAGCTGTAGCAGGGGGCGTGTTACCCAAATCACAGATCTGGACACGCCCTCCCCAGGGGAATGATTTTTCACGGTGTAAACAAGTCTCCCGGCTTTGCCTCATCCTA
>ONXY01000263.1 GCA_900321945.1 uncultured Eubacteriales bacterium
CTGGAGACCCTCGGCAACCCCAACAGCGACATCCCGGATATCGACGCCATCGCGGCCATCGCCCACCGGCACGGGATCCCGGTAGCGGTGGACAACACCTTCGGCACGCCCTATCTGATCCGGCCCATCGAGCACGGGGCCGACATCGTGGTTCATTCCGCCACCAAGTTCATCGGCGGCCATGGCACCACGCTGGGCGGCGTCATCGTGGAAAGCGGCAAATTCGACTGGAAGGCGGGCGGAAAGTATCCGAACATCGCCGCCCCGAATCCCAGCTATCACGGCGTGTCCTTCTACGACGCCGTCGGACCCGCGGCGTTCGTGACCTATATCCGGGCCATCCTTCTGCGGGACACCGGCGCCACGATCGCCCCCTTCAGCGCGTTCCTGCTGCTGCAGGGCGTGGAAACCCTGAGCCTGCGGCTCGACCGGCACGCGGAGAACACCGCGAAGGTGGTGGAATACCTGAAGAACCATCCGCTGGTGGAAAAGGTGAACCATCCCTCCCTGCCGGATCATCCGGACCACGCGCTCTATCAGCGGTACTTCCCGAAGGGCGGCGGATCCATCTTCACCTTTGAGATCAAAGGCGGGCAGGAGGAGGCCTGGACCTTCATCGACCACCTGAAGATCTTCTCCCTGCTGGCCAATGTGGCGGACGTCAAGAGCCTGGTGATCCATCCCGCCTCCACGACCCATTCCCAGCTTACCGCGGAGGAGCTGGAGGATCAGGGAATCCGGCCCAACACGATCCGGCTTTCCATCGGCACGGAGCATATCGACGACATCCTGGAGGATCTGGAAGCCGGGTTCGAGGCGGTCAGAAAGCTGTAATCAGAGGAAAGGAAGCTGCGCGGTGGACTGGGAGTATATCGGAAGCGTTCTGCCGCTTTACGGGAAAGCCGCCTGGCTGACCCTGCGGACGGGCGCGGCGGGCATCCTGCTCGCCACGCTGACGGGACTGCTCTGCGCCGCCGCGGTCCACCGGAGGGTTCCCGCGCTTCACAGAATCGCCGCGGGGTACGTGGAGCTGAGCCGGAACACGCCCCTGCTCGTGCAGCTGTTCTTCATCTACTACGGACTGCCGAAAACCGGGATCAGAATCACGCCGGAGGCCTGCGGCATCGTCGGACTCGCCTTTCTCGGCGGAGGATACATGACCGAAGCCTTCCGCAGCGGCGTCGAGGCCGTGGACCGCGTTCAGGAGGAAAGCGCCCTGAGCCTCGGCCTCAGCCGGAGCCAGACCTTCCGGTACGTGATTCTTCCCCAGGCCGCGGCCGTCAGCGCGCCGGCCTTCATGGCGAACGCGGTGTTCCTGATGAAGGAGACCAGCGTGTTCTCCGCCGTAAGCCTGATGGATCTGATGTTCACGGCGAAGGATCAGATCGGCCTGTATTACCGGACGACGGAAAGCCTGTTTCTGCTGGTCGGCGCCTATCTGATCATCCTGCTGCCGCTGTCCCTGCTGGGCGGCCTGCTGGAAAGGAGGCTGCGGTATGCCGGATTTGGGGTTTGAGGTTCTCTGGAAGGGAAAAAACTTCGTCCGGCTGCTGGAAGGGCTGTGGACCGCGCTCCGGATCAGCCTGACCGCCGCGTGGATCAGCGTGGTCTGCGGAATCCTGATCGGCGCCGCGGCGGCCGCCCGGAAACGCTCCGCCGCGGCCGTGATCCTGCAGATCTGGCTGGGCGTCATCCGCGTCATGCCGCAGATGGTTCTGCTGTTCCTGATGTATTTCGGGACGACCCGGGCCTTCGGCTGGAACCTTTCCGGCGAAACGGCGGCCGTCGTCGTGTTCTCGCTCTGGGGAACGGCGGAGATGGGGGACCTGGTCCGCGGCGCCGTCGGCAGCATTCCCGTCATTCAGCGGGAAAGCGCCGAAGCGCTGGGGCTGAGCCCCGCGCAGGTTTACAGCCGGGTGATTCTGCCCCAGGCGGTGCGCCGGCTGATTCCCCTGTCCATCAATCTGATCACGAGGATGATCAAGACCACCAGCCTGGTGACCCTCATCGGCGTGGTGGAGATTCTGAAGGTCGCCCAGCAGATTATCGAGGCGAACCGGAAGGCCAGCCCGAACGCGGCGTTCGGCGTCTATCTGACCATTTTCGCGATGTATTACCTGGCCTGCCGGCCCCTGAGCCTGGCGGCGAAGAAACTGGAAAACCGCTGGAGGTGAGCACGTGGCCGAAACAGTCCTGAGCGTTTCGCATCTGACGAAACAGTTCGAGGGCCAGACCGTTCTGGAGGACATCTCGCTGGAGGTCCGGGAAGGGGAGACGGTCGTGATCGTCGGCCCCAGCGGATGCGGAAAAAGCACGCTTCTGCGATGTATCAACGCTCTGGAGGACATCCAGAGCGGAGAAATCAGACTTCGGGGCGAACCGGTCCGGCACGGCGGAAAGAACCTGCCGGAGCTGAGGCGGAAGATCGGCATGGTGTTCCAGAGCTACGAACTGTTCCCGCACCTGACCGTGCTCGACAATATTCTGCTTTCGCCCGTGAAGGCGCAGAAACGTTCCCGGAACGAAGCAAGGGAGGAGGCGCTGGCCCTGCTGGAAAGGGTCGGCCTGAAGGAAAAGGCGGACAGCTACCCCCGGCAGCTGTCCGGCGGACAGAAGCAGCGGGCCGCCATCGTGCGGGCGCTGATCATGCACCCCGATATTCTGCTGTTCGACGAGGTGACCGCGGCGCTGGATCCGGAAATGGTCCGGGAGGTGCTGGACGTCATCGTGAACCTGGCGGATCAGGGGAAAACAATGCTCATCGTCACCCATGAAATGTCCTTCGCCCGGGCTGTCGCGGACCGGATCATCCTGCTGGAGGACCGGAAAATCCTGGAGGAAAGCAGCCCGGAACAGTTTTTTACCGCTCCGAAGACGGAGCAGGCGAAGAAATTCCTGCAGTCCTTTGAATTCAAAAGAAAAAACAGAGCAGAGGCTTAAAGCCCGAAAGGAGAATA
>ONXY01000264.1 GCA_900321945.1 uncultured Eubacteriales bacterium
ACCGGGTTGGATTCCAGCTCGGTTTTGTTCGGTGGGAGGCCGGCGGAGGTTTGGTGTGGGCCGGCGGGGACAGGGCAACCCGGCCCATCCGACAGGTGGGCCGGGTTCCCCCGTCCCCACCGGCCCACTGTCCCCGGTAGCCCATTCCGGCCCATTGATTTTTGGGAGAGAATGGATTATGATGAAGGCACAAGAGACGGTGTGCACAAAAGGTCTGACAAGGAGGGAATGACCCATGAAGAAAGTCCTTTCGCTGATTCTGATGCTGACGATTCTGGCTTCCGCGGCGATGATTGCTCCGATGACTTTTGCCGGGGCGGAAGAGCAGGAAGAGGAACTTTATTACGTTTATACCGCCAATGCCAAACCACTGAACCTGCGGGTGGAGCCCAACAAGAACGCGCGGATGATTGTGAAGATTCCGTACGGTGAGGAATTCCGGGTTTCGGAGACGCTGGGGAACGGCTGGACCTACGGCCGGTGGGAAAACCAGTATGGGTACGTCATGACCCGGTTCCTGACGAAGGACAAGCCGAGGTACAAAAAGCCCAACTACAACGATGAGACCGAGGAGCAGTACAACCGGCGGAAGGAAGAAGAAAAGCTGACCGAGGAGCTGCGGGACGAGCGGGAAGTCAAGCCATTCTACATCGCGGTGGTGGCTACGCGGGCGACGGGCTGGATCAACTTCCGGTACGGGCCCTCGAAGATCACGGCGCGGGTCGCTTCCTACCCGGACGGGAAAGAGCTGATCGTTCAGGGCGAGACGAACAACTGGTACAAGGCCATGGATCCCGACAACGAGAAGGTCGGATACATCAACAAGAACTTTGCCACCGTGCTGACGCGGAAGGTGGGCGAGGAAACGGAGGATACAGCCGGCGACACGGCGGTCGTGGCAGCGGACGGGACGCTGGAGCTGGGCAAGCTGGACATCAACGGCGAGTTTAATCTGACGTGCAAGCTGCCGGAGGGGTACAAGCTGCAGACGATCAGCTCCCGGGGAGAAAAGATCCTGGCTTCCATCATGCCGGAAACGATGACCAAGCCGCAGATGTTTATGTCCATCGCGTACGACGAGACCTACGGCGAGGTGGAGCGGATGAACGACATGACCGACGAAGAGCTGGCCGTGCTGGAGGATTCGTTCAAGGAAATGAACGAGGTGGAGATTTTCTACCGGGAGACCGGATACGGCACGAAGGTGCTGGTAGCCCGGGAGACGGGGAACGATACAGACTTCATCGATATCCTGGCGATCTACAAGGGGTACTTCATCGAATTCGCGATGATGCCGAACGTGGGCGCGGCGGATCAGCAGCTGACGGAGGAGGATCTGCAGACGTGCATTGATTTCCTGACGGATGTGGACTTTAATCCTGTGGATAGTGGAGAGTGAAGATGAATTATCGGGTTGAGCATGATTCGATGGGAGAGGTTCGGGTGGCGGCGGACCGGTACTGGGGAGCCCAGACGGAGCGCAGCCGGAACAACTTTCCCATCGGAACGGGGCGGGAGACGATGCCGGAGGAAATCATCCGGGCATTCGCGATCCTGAAGAAGGCGGCGGCCGCGGCCAACCGGGAGCTGAAACCGGAGAAGATGACGGAGGAAAAGGCGGAGCTGATCCGCCGGGCAGCGGACGAGGTGCTGGCCGGGAAGCTGGAGGGGCATTTTCCTCTGGTGGTCTGGCAGACGGGCAGTGGCACCCAGAGCAACATGAACATGAACGAGGTGCTGGCCAACCGGGGGAACGAGATGGCCGGGAAGCAGCTGCTGCACCCGAACGACGACGTGAACATGAGCCAGTCCTCCAACGACACCTTTCCGACTGCGATGCACATCGCGGCGGCGCAGGCAATGGAAAAAACGCTGACGGCGCTGGGAGCGCTGAAGGAAGAAATGATCCGCCTGGAGGGGGAGAACGGGGACGCGCTGAAATGCGGCCGGACCCACCTGCAGGACGCGACGCCGATCCTGTTTTCCCAGGAGATCTCCGGATGGCGGGCGAGCCTGGAAAAAGACGAAGAGATGATCCGGGCGGCGGAGGAGCCGCTTCTGGCCCTGGCCCTGGGCGGAACCGCGGTGGGGACCGGGCTGAACGCGCCGGAAGGGTTCGACGTGCTGGCGGCGGCGAAAATCGCGGAAGCGACGGGGCTGCCCTTCCGGACGGCGGAGAACAAATTTCACGCGCTGACATCGAAGGACGAGCTGGTGTTCGCGCACGGGGCGCTGAAGGC
>ONXY01000268.1 GCA_900321945.1 uncultured Eubacteriales bacterium
GGAGCCGAAGTTGCCCTGGCCCTCGATCAGCGGATAGCGGATGTTGAAGGGCTGGGCCAGGCGGACCATGGCGTCGTAAACGGAGGAGTCCCCGTGGGGGTGGAACTTGCCCAGCACGTCGCCGACCACGCGGGCGCTTTTCCGGGTGGGCTTGTCGGGCGTCATGCCCAGCTCCTCCGCCATGTCGTACAGGATTCTTCTGTGAACGGGCTTCAGGCCGTCCCGGACGTCCGGGAGCGCGCGGTCCACGATGACCGCCATCGCGTAGGCGATGAAGCTCTTCTTCATCTCCTGCTCAAGCTTGACCGGAATCAGCTTGTCTTGAATCATTTATACATCCAGATCCTTTACTAAGTCGCTGTTCTCCTGGATAAACTGCTTGCGGGGCTCCACCTGGTCGCCCATCAGCAGGGTGAACAGGCGGTCCGCCTCCATCGCGTCCTCCGGCGTGATCTGCATCATCATGCGGGTCTCCGGATTCATGGTGGTGTCCCAGAGCTGCTGGGCGCTCATCTCGCCCAGGCCTTTATAGCGCTGGATATCCGGCTTCGGCTCCCGGCCGATCTCGTCCAGCAGGCGGTTCAGCTCGTCGTCGTCGTAGACGTAGCGGGAGGTCTTTCCCTTCGTCACCTTGTACAGCGGCGGCATGGCCGCGTACACGTATCCCTTTTCCACCAGGGGCCGCATGAAGCGGTAGAAGAAGGTCAGCAGCAGGATGCGGATATGGGCTCCGTCCACGTCGGCATCCGTCATGCAGACGATGCGGTGGTACCGCAGCTTCGACTCGTCGAACTGATCGCCGAACCCGCATCCGAAGGCGGTGATCATCGCCCGGATCTCCTGGTTCTCCAGCGCCCGGTCCAGCCTCACCTTCTCCACGTTCAGGATTTTCCCGCGCAGGGGCAGGATCGCCTGGGTTTTGCTGTCCCTTCCGCCCTTGGCGCTGCCGCCGGCGGAGTCGCCCTCCACCATGAAGATCTCGCATTTCGCGGGATCCCGCTCGCTGCAGTCGGCCAGCTTTCCGGGCAGGGAGGCGGATTCCAGCACGGTCTTCCTCCGCGTGGCCTCCCGGGCCTTCCGGGCCGCCTCGCGGGCCCGCTGCGCGTCCACGCAGCGCCCGACGATGGCCTTGGCGACCGTCGGGTTTTCCTCCAGGTAGGTGGTCAGTTCCTCGCTGACCAGGCTGTCCACGACGCCGCGGACCTGGCCGCTTCCCAGCTTGCTCTTGGTCTGGCTCTCGAACTGCGGATCCTCCATCTTGATGGAGATGATCGCCGTCAGGCTCTCGCGGACGTCCTCGCCCTTCAGCTTCGGCTCGGTATCCTTGAGCAGCTTGTACCGGAAGGCGTAGTCGTTGATGGCCCGGGTCAGGGCCGTGTTGAAGCCGGTCAGATGCGTCCCGCCGTCCGGGGTCGCGATGTTGTTGGCGAAGGAGTACACGTTCTCGGCGTAGCTGTCGTTGTACTGCATCGCCATCTCGACCAGGATGCCGTCCCGCAGGCCCTCCGTGTAGATCGGTTCCGGGAAGAGCACGTTCTTGTTCTGGTTCAGGAACAGAACGAACTCCTTCAGGCCGCCCTCGTAGCAGAAGTCCTTTTCCTTCGGCGTCTCGGGCCGGTCGTCCCGGAACACGATGCGGATGCCCTTGTTCAGGAAGGCCATCTCCCGCAGGCGGTTCCGCAGCGTCTCGTACTCGAAGGAAACGCCGGGCTCGAAGATGCCCTCGGGGTTCTCCTCGCTCCGGATATCCGGCCAGAACTGAATCGTGGTTCCGGTCCGGTCCGTCTCGCCGATGACCTTCAGGTCGTACAGGTACTTGCCCCGGGAATACTCCTGCTGATAGATCTGCCCGTTCTGATACACCGTAACGGTGAAATGCTCGCTCAGGGCGTTCACCACCGACGCGCCGACCCCGTGCAGGCCGCCGGAAACCTTGTATCCCCCGCCGCCGAACTTGCCGCCGGCGTGCAGGATCGTCAGGCAGACCTCCACCGCAGGGCGCTGCATTTTCGGGTGCAGGCCCACCGGGAAGCCCCGGCCGTCGTCCCGGACGGTTACGCTGCCGTCCCTGTTCAGGGTCACGTCGATCTCGTGGCAGAAGCCCGCCAGCGCTTCGTCCACGGAGTTGTCCACGATCTCGTAGACCAGGTGGTGCAGGCCCCGCACGTCCGTGGAGCCGATATACATTCCGGGGCGCTTGCGGACCGCCTCCAGCCCTTCCAGCACCTGGATCTGTTCCTCGCCGTAGTCCGAGGTGACCGCCATTTCCTCTTCCAGATTCCGTTCCAGATCTTCCGCCATGTTGTCCTTCCCGCGCTTTCCGCTCATCCGGGCGTTTGGATTTCCGCCGGTGCTTTTTCCGGATTTTCCGCCCGGCTTCCGCCGGAAACGTCCGGATTCCCCGGGATCGTTTTTCCCCGTCTTTTCCGGCCCCTCCGGGCCCTTTCCGGAACCCTTTCGGAAGCGCTTTCAGCCATTGAAAAATCAGGGATTTCCGGCTCTTTTATTATACCACAGAAACGGGTAAAAAGAAAGCGCCGGAAAGCCTTTTTTCCGGCGAAATTCTGGCTTTTTTCAGCCCTGATTGTCCATCTTTTTACCTTTCCGGAGGTCCGAAGGCCTCCTTCAGGTCCACCCGCCTCCAGAGGACGGATCCGGGCCTTTCCGGCAGGCAGCAGGAATAGCTGTAAACCGGGCCGGACGGGCTGTCCTCGAAGAAGTCCTCATAAAAGTACCCGCCCCCGTCCCCGAGCGCGGAAAAGCCGGAAAACGGCGCGGAGATGCCCGTTCCGTCCGCTTTTACCCGGCTTTCCTTCCGCGTCCAGATCCGGGCGAACAGCCGCTGCCACGCCTCCGGATCCTTCTCCGCGTTCAGGGCCTCCCGTTCTTCCGGATGGAAGAAGCGCGCGGCCAGCTTTTCGCTTCCCCTCCCGACCCGCTCGACGTCGCATCCGACCGGGACGCCGGCGACGGCGCAGAGAACCCGGGTTCCGCTGTGGCTCAGGCTGAAATGGATCTCCGGATGCTCCGGCAGGTACGGCTTCCCGTACGGCCCCTCGGCGATCCCGGCGCTTCTCCCGTCGATTCCCCGCTCCTCAAGGGCCAGAACCAGAAGAAGGCCGGCGCCCAGGGACAGGCGCCGGCTTTCCTCGTGGCGCGGGGTCAGCGCCTTCCGCCTCCGGATCTCCGGCAGCCTGTCCAGGCAGGCCCCGAACAGACCGGGATCCGAAAGCGGAAGCGTTTCCGCGCGGTAGATTTCACAGACAGTCGTCATCAGTTTCCTTCGGTCAGCGCTTCCTCGGTCGCCTCGGTGGCTTCCACGGATTCCTGCTGCTCCTCTTCCATCGCGGCCTTCAGGGCCTTGCCTTCGTCGGTCAGCTGAATGTCCGCCTGGCTCCGCCATTCTTCCTCCATGGCGGTCACGGCCGCGCTCTCCAGCTCCTCCAGCAGTTCCTCGCGGAGGGAGGCCTTGAGCTCTTCCGTCAGCGCCACCGCGCCGGAGGGAATGTCCCGCGTGTAGTGCAGGATATGGATTCCGTAGGAGCCCAGCACCGGGCCGCTGATGTCCCCGATCTTCTCCAGGGCCATGGCGCCTTCCGTGAAGGCGGGATCCCACAGGATGCTTTCCTTGTGCACGGCGTATCCGTCGGTCTTGTTCGGCTCCACGGTCATGCCCGGATCGGTGCCGTATTCGGCGATCAGATCGGCGAAGGGCGTCCCGGCCGCGTACTTGTCGGTGATTTCCTTCACCGTGGCTTCAACGCTGTCCATGATGGCCTTGCGGGCCGCCTCGACCATCTCCTCGGTGACGGGTTCCTCCGCGGCCGCGGCTTCGGCGGGGGCCTCGGTGGGCTCCGCGGCGGCCTCGGCGGGGGCTTCGGTATTCTCCGCGGCGGCCTCGGCGGGCGCTTCGGTGGGCTGTGCCGCGGCTTCAGCCGGGGCTTCGGTATTCTCCGCGGCGGCCTCGGCGGGCGCTTCGGTGTTCTCCGCGGTTCCCTCGGCGGGATCGTCCGCGGTCTGCTTCTCCTGCTGCTCCTCCAGCTTCGCGGAGAGGTCCTGGTAGTTTTTCAGCAGCGCGCTGTCCACCTCCAGCAGGATATGCGTGATGCCGCGGTATCCTTCCGGAACATAATAGCTGTTGGCTCCCATGTACTGGGTGTAGTACTCGTACATGGGGACGTTGCCTTCGTAGGTGGCTTTGTCCTCCTCGACCAGCTCGTTGAAATGGCTGAGGATCTCCTCCTCGGTCACGGCGATTTCACCGATCACGGCCTTCTGGACGTTCTCGCGCAGCGTGCCCAGCCTGGATCCTTCCACGTATTCCGCGACGTAGGACTCCTCCGTATAGCCATAGGTCGATTCGATTTTGGCCAGCGCTTCGGCGCGGGCGGCCGCCTTTTCCTCTTCCGTCGCGTTCTCCGGCAGGCCCGTTTCCTGCGCGTAGTAGCTCACGGCTTCTTCCCATTCCGCTTTGGCTTCTTCCCTCAGCTTGGCTTCCTGCTCCGCGGTCATCTCCGCGACGTTCAGCTCCGCCGCCTTCTGCCGGTAGAGCGCGCAGCTGATGGCCCACTCCATCCCGGAGGCCTTCAGATAGGTCTGAAAGGACTCGTCGGCGGTGTCGTAGCCGGAGGCGGCGTAATAATCCTGATAGTACCGGATCAGTTCCTGCATATCCCGGTTGTCCGTGCGGATTTCCTCTCCGTTGACGGTCGCCAGCAGCACGGGGGCTTCCGTGGCTTCAGCGGGAGCTTCCGCGGCTTCGGCGGGAGCTTCAGTCGGCTGAGCGGGCGCTTCCGCGGCTTCCGCGGGCGCTTCCGCCGCTTCGGCCGGCGCTTCCGCCGCTTCGGCCGGCGCTTCCGTCGCCTCTGCGGGCGCTTCCGTCGGCTCGGCGGGCGCTTCCGTCGGCTCGGCCGGCGCTTCCGTCGCTTCGGCCGGCGCTTCCGTCGCCTCTGCGGGTGCTTCCGTCGCTTCGGCCGGCGCTTCCGTCGGCTCGGCGGGCGCTTCCGTCGCCTCGGCGGGGGCTTCCGTTTCGGCCGGGATCTCCGTCACGTCGGCCGGCTTATCCGCTCCCTGCTTCGGAAGCACGACGAAATATACGATCGCGGCGGCCGCGAGCAGAACCGCGATCAGCAGCGTCACCCAGCGCGCGGTTTTCTTACCGCTCCTGTTTGTCTGGCTCATTTCTTTCTCCTTTCAGGGCTGAATCGTCTTTTCAGCGCAATGTGTATTATAGCGAAAAAAGGGTTCCGGGGCAAGGTTGTTCTGTGAACGCTCTGTGAATAATAAGAAAACCGCGGACCTCGCCGCGGTTTTCCGAGCAGCTCCGACGGGATTCGAACCCGTGTTTCCGCCTTGAGAGGGCGGCGTCCTAGGCCTCTAGACAACGGAGCCA
>ONXY01000342.1 GCA_900321945.1 uncultured Eubacteriales bacterium
CCGCCGGCATATCCGCTGTGATGATAGTAAATCTTCTGATCCAGCTTCTTGCCGGTCAGCACGACTTTCGCGGCATTGACGATGATTACAAAATCACCGGTATCCACATTGGGGGTGTAGATCGGCTTATTCTTTCCGCGCAGGATGTTCGCGACCTCGCTGGCCAGGCGGCCCAGCACCATCCCTTCCGCGTCCACAACGTACCATTTCCGGTCGATGTCCGCGGTCTTCGGTACAAACGTCTTCAAGGGTTTCCCTCCTCAAAATGGTCTCATTCCTGTGTCCGGCCGTGATGGTCGCACGTCCGGTCTGTTCAAAAGCTACCGGGGCTAGCGGAGCAATTGATACCAACGGCTATTTTATCTCAGTCTGCCGGACAAGTCAAGGCTTTTTTTCAGCTTTTCCCGGGCCTTTTTTCAGTGTTTCCGGCGGTTCTCCTTTCCACGGCGGGCCCTCTGTTTTTCGCCGGATGAAGCATTGCAAAACCATTCTTCCCTGTGATAAAATGCCGGACGGAATAAGGAGAGGGGGTCTTTTCGCTGGAGCACTATCTGGACAACGCCGCCACGACGCGGGTCTGCCCCGGAGCGGCTGATGCGGCTCTGCGGGCAATGCTTGAAAGTTACGGCAATCCGTCTTCCACGCATCGGAAGGGCCGGGAAGCGGCGAAGCTGCTGGAGGAAAGCAGGAGCAGAGTCGCGGAGGCGCTCGGTGCCGCCGCCTCGGAAGTGGTTTTCACTTCGGGCGGATCCGAAAGTGATACCTGGGCTCTGCTTTCCGGTGCGGAGAGCATGAAGCGCAGGGGCCGGCATGTCATTTCCTCCCTGGTCGAGCACGACGCCGTCCGCCGGAGTCTGGAAGCGCTGGAGGAACGTGGTTTCGATGTCACAAGGCTGAAACCCGACGGAACGGGACGCATTGATCCGGAAGCGGTACGGCAGGCGCTGCGGGAAGACACCGTTCTCGTGTCCCTGATGATGGTGAATAATGAAACCGGGGCCGTCACGGATATCCGGGAGATTTCCCGGGTCATGAAACATGCCGGTTCCGGAGCGCTGCTGCATACTGACGCCGTGCAGGCGTTCAGAAAAGTACCTTTTTCCGCCCGTTCTCTCGGAGCGGATCTCATTTCGGTCAGCGGGCACAAAATTCACGCGCCGAAGGGAATCGGCGCGCTGTATATCCGGTCCGGACTCAGGCTGAAGCCCCTCATTCTCGGCGGAAACCAGGAATCCGGCCGCCGGGCCGGAACCGAGCCCCTGCCCCAGATAGCAGCTTTCGCCGCGGCCTGCGGAGAGGATCCGGCCGCGGACAGGATCCGCGCTCTGAAAGATCTTGCCGTCTCCCGGCTTACCGCCGCGGTTCCGGAGCTTCAGTATCTCCGCACCGAAGCGCCGCATATTCTGAGCGTCTCCATGCCCGGCTGGCGCAGCGAAGTGCTGATGAATTTTCTGGAAACCCGGGAAATCAGCGTTTCCAAGTCCTCCGCCTGCAAGCAGGGAAAGCGCAGCCATGTGCTGGAGGCGCTGGGCCTTCGGCCTGAAGTCATCGACGGGGCTCTCCGGATCGGGCTCAGCCGGTATAATACGGAAGAGGATATCGACGCGCTTGCCGCCGGCCTCTCGGACGCCCGCGGCCTCGCCCACCGCTGACCGGCGGATCCGGACGAACCGGGCGGCGTGTGAAAAGAACCGGCCCGCAGCCGGTTCTTTTCAGTATTCGACGCCCAGTTCCTTCAGCTTCCGCTCAAGTTCCTCCGCGTCCCCGTGAAACACGATTCCGTGCCATCCGCAGGCGACGGCTCCGGCCACGTTTGCCGTCGAGTCGTCTATGAAGACGCATTCCTCCTCCCGGAGAGAAAACTCCTCCGTGAACAGGCGGTAGATGACCGGGTTCGGTTTCACCGTCCTCACAAAGGCGGAAACCATCGTGCCGTCAAAGTACCGGCTCACGGGCATGGGGTTCCAGTAAGCCGGCTGGCCTGTGCTGGCGTTGCTGAGCAGATAGATGCCGTACCCCGCGTTCTTCAGTTTTCGCACGATTTCCTCCATGCCGGGTATCATCTCGCGGGGAGCCGCCCAGTTGTTCAGCAGATTTTTCGCCGGTTCCCGCAGTCTTTCCGGAATCCTCGCCAGAACAAGAGGCTCCGCCGTCTTTTCCGACAGGACGCCCAGATCCATCTGCGCCCATTCCACGCTCTGAAACAGTTCGCGCGTAATCGTCTTCCTGTCCTCCGAATCCGTGATGCCCCCCCGGGTCATAAACCATTCCGGATCGAACCGGAGCAGCACGTTTCCCATATCAAAAACAATATTGCGGATCATCTTTTCTCCTCCCGGCCGCGTTCAGGCGTCGGCCTTTTTCTGATATATCTTTTTCCCGCCGGCCGCGGAACCTTATCCCGTTTCACACGATAAGCCGGCCGTTCCGGAGGCCCTTCGGATAATGGTTCTTCATCAGGCCGCCGCTTCCCTTCCCCCATCCGAGGATGAAGCCCTGAAATTCCATCAGCGTCCAGCCCTCCATACCGCCCTGCAGCGTCTCTCCGGCCAGGTACCGCAGCGCTTCCTCGCCGCTCAGCGCGGCGCGGGGGCTTTCCGTCAGCACGCCGCTCATGGCCGCGGCATGATCAGGAACCAGGGTCTTCCCCCGGATTTCAGCGAGATGAAGGCCCAGGCGCAGCACCCGTATACCGGACAGATCCGGAATATCCGGCGCCAGGGTCAGCGTCCCTCCCAGGCATGCGTCCGGCTCAGGCAGTTTCAGCCCCGCCTCACGCCACATTCTTCCCTGTTCCCGGCTGATCCGGAACGCGGCTTTCCCCTCCGTTCTGCGGGGTGCCGCGTTCCCTTTCCTTCTCAGCAGGGCGGCGAACTGTCCCTCTCCCCGGGCTCTGTGGGGCCAGCATGTAAACATGCCGTCCTTCCCGTCGACGCCGGGAAGCTGAAAAGCCTCGGGTTCAAAATCCGGAAACTCGGACAGAAACCAGCGGATCTGTTCTTCGTTTTCCGCCGGATGAAATGTGCAGGTGGCGTAAACCAGCCTTCCTCCGGGCCGGACAAGCGCGGCTGCGGAGCGAAGGATTTCCCGCTGCCGCGGTACGCACCCGAGTGCTTTTTCCGGGCTCCATTCCTTCCGGCTTTCCGGTTCTCTGCGGAACATTCCCTCTCCGCTGCAGGGAACGTCCGCCATCACGCCGTCGAATCCCTCCGGCCACCTTGCCGCCAGCTGCTCAGGCCAGGCGCATGTGACAATGGAATTCATAATCCCCATCCGTTCCAGATTGCGGCTCAGCACCGCCGTTCTTTTCGGAATCGGCTCGTTGCATATCAGAAGGCCCCGTCCCTTCATGGCCGCGCCCATCTGAGTGGACTTTCCGCCCGGTGCCGCGCACAGGTCCAGAATTCTTTCCCCGGGACGGGCGGCCATCACTTCCGCCGGAATCATGGCGCCGGGCTCCTGAAGGTAAAAAGCCCCGGCTTCATGGGCCGCGGTGACGCCCGCCGGAGAATCATCCGCCAGCTCCCAGCCGTCGCCGCACCAGGCGATTTTGCCCTTCGCGTCCCGGAACGGCGCCCCGCCGTTCCGGGACGGGTTCATCCGGATTCCACGGACGGAAGGTTTTTCCATTTCCCGCAAAAAAGAGGGCAGCTCTTCTCCCAGCTGCTCCCCCACTCTTTTAACAAATGCTTCCGGAAGGCAAACGCTCATTCTTCCTCCATCCACTCGGGAACCATATGCCGTCTGATCTCAAGCGTCGGAGTGGACAGCGTGCACGCTTTCAGCACCTCAGGTTCTCCGGAAGTCAGTACCCGGACGTTTCCGAGGCGTTCCGCGCAGGCCAGAACCGTTTTCTCCCCCTCTTCCACCATGGCAGGTTCCGTCCGCTCCGCCAGATTGGTGTTATTGATGATCCAGTCGATTCCCAGACGTCCGCGCCGGCTGATCCGCTCCGCGAGATCCAGAATATCATCCGCGGTCCCGGTCAGCGGGCGCATACAGTTGACCACCAGTATGGACAGGGTTTCCCGCCTGCGGGCCGCGAAGCTCGGAGCGTATCTTCCCAGCGCGGCTGCGCCGGTATCGTCGCCGCCCACGTCAAACAGGACGCGGTCTCCGGGGATTTCGAACACGCTCTGAATTTCAGCCGGAAGCGCGGGGATGTCCACGGTGCTGAGCGCGAAGGTGGGCATCAGCACACGGATTCCGGCAGCCCCCAGCTCCTCCGCCTTCTCAGCGCTGCGGAAATAGGGATTGACGATATCCAGATCCACCAGCGTTGTCCGCTCTCCCCGCGCGGCGGACCGGAGCGCCAGATTCAGCGCCAGTTCGGTTTTCCCGCTCCCGTAGTTGCCTGTCAGCACCGTATATCTGGGAAAAATGATTTCGGTTTTCATCGGGGATCCTCATTCTCAGCCTTCCAGCTGCGGGGATAAACCGGCCTGCGGTAAGCCTCTTTCCGGTCTATCAGCTGATCCGGAGCCGGGCTTCCCTCGTCCTGTTTTTCCGACAGAAGCGCGGCGACTCTGTTTCTTCTTCTTGGCCGGATTGCCTGTTCAAACCTGGCGGTCGTTTTTTCCTCTTCCTGCAGCCTTTCTCCCGGAAGTGGATACCGGTACGGCGCCCCCGCTTCTTCAGGCGGATTCCGCCGGGCTCTTCCCGCAGGAACCGGCCGGCGGAAAGCCCTGTACGGATTCTCCGCATCGGAATCTCCGGACGGTTCGTCTGACATCCAGTTCGCATAACGCTGATCGGGAATCGCCGCGGGCCGCCCGCCCGGAACGGTACGGACCGGAAGCGGTTCCCTTCCGGGAACCGGGTTTTCCTCCCTTACCGCGGTTTCCGCAGGCGTGTCCGCGGCGGACGCATCGGCCTCTTCGAACTCTTCCGCCGCATCCGGAGTCTCCGGGAGCCTGCTTTTCCCGCGCAGCCTGCGGCTCCGCCATACACGGTACGGCTGCCATCGGAACAGATAGACCGTCAGGTCCAGCGCCAGCCCCACGGCGCACAGTCCCAGGGCAAGGATTTTCCAGTGCTGGCCGATCCAGCCCGCCAGCGTCATCCGGTCCGGTGAGAACACCGTATTCCAGATTTCGGCGCTCAGCATCCGGACCCAGCCCATCAGCGCCTGAAACAGTGTGTTTGCCAGGGTTCCCATGCCAGCTGCTCCTTTACCCGCGGCCGCGGATTACGTCTGACCGGCGGGTTCCACATCCACCGTCACGGTAATGGTATCGTTGCTCAGCACGGAATCCTCGCTGGGCTTTGAAACTTTGATCTGAAAGCTGGTTGTGTCCGTAAGGCCCTTCAGATCCACATAATGCTCGCTCAGCGCCAGTTCCGTCATCTGACTGAGGACTTCGCCCCGGGCTGCGACGGTAATGCTCTCAGGGCTGATATGCACAGCGCGGACCTGGTATCCCTTCGCGACCTGGTTGATCGTGTCGATCAGTTCCTCCGTCTCAAATGTTCTGGTAGGAAGAATGGTGGTTTCCAGCACTACGCTGTCCAGCATGACGTTGTCGTAGCTGATATCCAGCAGGTCGCTCTGAATTTCCTCCCCGCTCCGGTTGTAAAGCGTCAGTCTTGCCGTCAGAACCGACGTCCCCTCGTTCCATTCCACTTCCTCCGGATCCAGAAACACCCTGGCTCTGCTGACGCTGCTCACAAGGTCCCGCGGACCGCTTACCACCACGAGCGGAGGATCGACGTTCGGCGTGGACATGTACCAGCCCTCCGGGGTCTCCCCGGTTATGGACACGGATACGGGAATCCTGTAACGGACCACATATTCCTCCACCTGAACCGTTACGCTGGAGGGAGAAAGGCTTGTGATCCTCCCGTAGCTTGAGGATGTGCTGCTCAGCAGTCTGAGCTCCTGCTGTCCCACGGAGGTGATCCGGCTCAGATCCACCCGGACGTTGTAGTTGGATATGTCTGCGTTTTCATACCGCTGCTGCGGCACGGCGGCCACCGCCGTCACGCTGCCGAGCGCCTCGCTCAGGTTGCTGACGACGATAAATCCGTTCCGTTTCATTGTTTCGCTGCCCGCGACATTTACGGACACGTCGTTGAAAACCTTGTCCCGCGTAATCGTTTCGTCCTGGCTGATCAGTCCGGCCCACAGAAACACGCTGATCAGAATCGCGAGCGCTTTGAATCCCCCGTTGTGTAAAATCAGATGCTTCAGAACCCGGAGCAGCGTCTCCCAGGGGCTTTCCTTTTTCTTTTCCTGACCCGGATTGTCATTATTCTTGCTCATACCGCCGCGGCCCTCCGGTCCTTTTTCAGACTGCGCAGGAACGACATCAGCCTGGAAGGTTCTCCGCTGAATATCTCGTCCAGAATCATCCGAAGATCCTCTTCCCGCAGAGGACGGAACAGTTGTCCGCCGCGGGCCATGCTGATCGTTCCCTTCTCTTCGGATACGATCAGCACCGTGGCGTCCGTATTTTCGCTCAGTCCGATCCCCGCCCGGTGCCGCGTCCCCAGATCTCTGGAAACACCGCTGGCTTCCGTCAGCGGCAGAATGCACGCGGCTGCCTGCACCCGGTTGTTGCGGATCACGACCGCTCCGTCGTGAAGCGGTGTGTTTGGTTCGAAAATATTTTCCAGCAGCGGCGCGGATATTTCGGCGTCCACGAGCGTTCCGGTATCGATCACGTCCTGAAGCCCTGTACGTCTTTCGAAGCAGATGAGCGCGCCGACGCGGCGGCGGCTCAGATCCGTCAGGGTCTGAATCAGTTCGGAAACGATACGGTCCTGCTCACCCTGCGCGGCGGAACCGCGGCGTCCCTTGTTAAAGAACGAACTCCGACCCATTTTCTCCAGCGCCTTGCGGATTTCGGGCTGGAACAGGATCAGCAGCACGACGGCGCCGTTGTTCAGTATCGTCGTGAGGAACCAGTTCAGGCTGGTCAGCCCCAGAAGCGAGCTTACCGCGACGATGACGAGCAGCAGAAAGAGGCCTTTCAGCAGCGCGCTGCTGCGGGTTCTGCGGATCAGGATCAGCACTTCGTAGATAATCGCCGCCATGATGATAATATCCAGAACGTCCACGACGCCCAGACGGTGAGTCAGGTTCCAGATCATATTGTTGACCGTGGTCCATACGTCGTTCATCACGGAACCTCCTTCCCGCCTTCCTGTCCGCGTCGGATTATAGCATGAATTCCCGGCGTTTGTAAATAAAAACCGCTTCCCGTCCGGAACATCCGTCCCGATGATTAAGGATGATTTTCACCGGGCTGAAGCGCCGGATCGCAGCCCGTTCCGCGGGTCATTTCAGGAATCCGTTGATAATCTGCTCCTCTGCCTCCTGTTCGGTCAGGCCGAGGGTCATCAGCTTGATGATCTGATCGCCGGCGATCTTCCCGATGGCGGCTTCATGCACCAGAGCCGCGTCCACGTTGTTGGCTTCCAGGCCCGGAACCGCGAGGATTCTCCCCGCGTCCATGATGATGGAGTCGCATTCCGTATGTCCGCTGCACGCGGCGTTTCCTGTCAGCTTCGCGTCGAATTTCTGAAAGGATCCGTCCCTGGCCACCGAGCGGGACACCACGTCCGCGCTGGATCCTTCTCCGTTCAGATTCACGGTATAGGTGCTGACGGCATTCTGCCTTCCGTGAGTCATCAGGCGCTCACGCACGACCAGCTTCGCGCCGGCGGCCAGCTCCGCAAGCGTGGTTCTGTTTGTGTCGTCCACGCCTTTGATCTGCACCATCTCCATTTCGACGCTGCTGTTTTCCTCCTGATACACCTCCGTGACCGGGTTCAGAATCCGTTTCCCCTTTCCATCTCCGGAGCCGTAATGCTTTTCAACATAGCGGATATGCGCGCCCCGCCCCACGTAGAAGCGGTGTACGCCGTCGTGCTGGCTGTCCTGATTCCCGCAGTTGTCAATGCCGCATCCCGCCACGATCACCACGTCCGCGTCTTCGCCGATATAGAAATCGTTGTACACGGTTTCCTTCAGGCCGCTCTGCGTCATCACTACGGGAATATGCACGCTTTCGTTTTTTGTTCCGGGACGGATCCGGATCTCCAGCCCGCTTACGTCCGTCCTGGACGTAATCTCAATATTTTCCGTGGATCTGCGCCCGGCCGGCTGGCTGTTGGACCGGATATTGTAGGCCCCTTCCGGAACCGTATGAAGATCCGCCACCTCCCGGAGCAGTCTCATCTGTATCTCATCCAGCTTCAGCATGTCGCGTCCTCCCCTTCGCTCCCGATGATTTTACGGCACTCGCGGACCGCCGAGGCCGTTCCGATCAGTTCCGGAAGGATTTCTTCCCTGGTTCCGGAAGCTGTAAGCCTTCCGTCCTTCAGAACGATCAGTTCGTCCGCGATATTCAGAATCCTTTCCTGATGGGAGATGATCAGTATGGACCGGTCCTTTACGGATTCCCGCATCTCCCTGAAAACCTCGATCAGGTTCTGGAAGCTCCAGAGATCGATCCCCGCTTCCGGTTCGTCGAAGATGGTCAGCGCCGCGCCGCGGGCCAGCACCGTAGCGATTTCTATGCGTTTGAGCTCGCCGCCGGAAAGGCTGGCGTTGACTTCCCGGTCGATATAGTCTCTGGCGCAGAGGCCGACCCTGCCCAGAAAATCGCA
>ONXY01000269.1 GCA_900321945.1 uncultured Eubacteriales bacterium
AAGCGCGGTTTTATCCTTACCGCTTGTCGTGATCGATGAATTCCAGCGTAATCGTCGCCAGCGCGGCGTACAGCAGGGCGAAACCCAGAAGCGCAAACCAGTACTCCAGGATATTCTCCACGGAATTCTCGTACGCCGGGTTCTTGCTGGCCTCCGCGGCCTTTGTTTCGATCAGCTCCCGCGTGCGCTCCTCGCCCGCGAGATTCAGCAGCTCTCCCACCATGGTGTCGGCGGTGAACTTCCGTTCCCGGTTTTCGATCACATTCGGATCCGCCGCCAGTTTTTCCAGCAGCTCGCCCACCGTCATTCGTTCCGCGAAATAGCGTTCCGCGATCGCCGCAAGATTCGGGGCGTCTCCCTGCAGCGCAGCGGTCAGCTTCTGCTTCACCGCCCGGATATCCTGGGCCTCACTGGCGCCGGACGCGCTGTCGTACAGCAGCGTGCCGCGGAAGTCCTCCAGCAGCGGATGCTGCCCGTCCTTCAGGAAATCCAGCGCCTGCCCGAGGGTGACTTCCACGTGAACCGGCTGGTTCTTCATTCCCGCAAGCGTATTCCAGGCCGTCACGAGGGGCTGCGCGTTATAGTCCGCCTGGGAGGCGATGGTCTTCAGGCCATAATTGGAAATCGTGAATTTCGTAACCGGCTTTGTCCATTCCGGCAGGCTCAGCATACCGCCGGAGAAGACCAGCTGGAAGATCAGCACAAAGGGCATGATCGTCATGGCCGTCGTCGTGGAGCGCGCCAGGGAGGACACCCAGAGGGAGAGCATATCCGACGCGTACGAGATCAGGAAGACGGAGATGCCCATATCCACGATCAGCCACGGCGTGAACAGCCCCTTCGCGGGATACCGGACGCCGGCCAGCCGCGTCACATACATGGTGACCCCCGTCTGCAGCAGGCAGAGCATCGCCTGATACAGCATATGGGAAAATACATAGGAGGAAATATGCATGCCGGAGCGGTGCTCCCGCTTGATGATGTCCCTCTCACGGCAGATCACCTGGATGGAATTGAAGCAGCCGTTCCAGATGGCGACGCAGACCAGGGCGAAGGAGCCCATCAGCGTACCTTCCATGCTGAAGAAGAAGCGCCTGCGCGTCACCATGCCCACCAGGCCCGCGATCAGCGCCGCCATGGGGAACACCTTCCAGTCGTTCTGGTACACGAACATCCTGAGGAGCTTTCCAAGGTAGATAACGACCTGCGAACCCCGGCCCCTGTGCCTCAGGATCAGCCGCCGGGCGGCCGGTTGTTTACGCTCAGCCATGCCGCACCTCCGCATATTTCGCAATGAATTCTTCCGCGCGGCCCTCGCCGCCCACGGCCTTCCCGTTGATGCACTTCACGACTTCTTCCATCTTCTCCCGACCGAAGAAGGCGCGCGCCTCGGGAATCGGCCCGTAGAAGGCCAGCCGGCCGACGCGCTTATCGTCCTTCGCGAGGACGATCACGTCGTCGAAGAGATCGATCACGCGGTCCGGCGTATGGGTGATGACGATCACGATCCGGCCCTGGTCGGCAATTTTGCGCAGCTGCAGCATAAGCTCGCGCGCCATCACGCCGTCCAGGCCGGAATCCGGCTCGTCCAGGATGAACAGCGAGGGATTCGGGATGAACTCCATCGCGATCGACACCCGCTTCTTCTGCCCGCCGGAAAGCTTTTCGACGAGATGCGTCCTCGACGGAAGAAGGCCGAAAATCTCCATGACCTCCTCGACCCGCTTTTTGCGGTCCTCCGCGGGCACATCCATGGGCAGGCGCAGCTTCGAAGCGTCCGACAGCGTGGCCTGCACGGTGTCCTTGCCCCGCATCAGCTCCTGCTGCGGCACAAAGCCCACCTCATACTGCATCTTTTTATACTGCGTATACAGGTTTGTCCCGTTCAGCATGACTTCCGCGTCCGCCTTCTCGTAGCCGTTGACGGCGTTCAGGAAGGTCGTTTTGCCGGCGCCGCTTCCGCCGAGAAGCAGCACCATATGTCCCTTCGGGATGCTGAGATGCATGTCCCGCAGAAGGATCTTCTTCTGGAAGAACTCGATCACGCTGCGCTCTTTCAGGTTGACCGTAAGGCCCTCGTCGATCACCGCCGCATTCCCCTGGAAGGCCACGCGCGAAAGTTCTTTGCGCATATCCTCCACGCGCCACGCGGGCTGATACTTGTCCGAGAAGCCCCAGAGGAGCGCGGGTATATAATCGGCAAACGTCCAAAGCGCAATCCAGAGCTTCCGCCTGCCGTACACTTCGCACAGGCCGATATGGACGCGGACCACATACACGATGTGCACAAGGCCCAGCACGATTTCAAACACCAGCACGAAAATACCGAAGGCGCTGTCCACACCCTGGCCGGTCGAACGCGGAAGGATCGCATTCTGGATAGCCGGGACGGTAAGTACGCGCAGGATCAGCAGGAAGAACGCCGTGACGCTGGTCACGCGTCCCTCCGGCTCCCGCCCGGCGCATTTTGCGAGGAGGTATTCCCTTGCGCAGGGCACCAGCGCCCATTTTCCGGGAACGCCCGATTTCTCAAATATTTTCCAGAGGCCGGCTAAATAAAGGGCACACAAGACAGCCCCGCGCAACTCTTCCGAATTCAGGAACACGGTGCTGAACAGAGTCAACGCTGTCGTAGGTCTCACTCCTTTGCGGCCGCAGTTTCTGCGGCAGTCGGATCTTTTTTCTGATACAGGGAGATCATTTCACGAATCCGGGCCGCCGGCTTCGTCAGTTCCTGCAGGGAGCCGCCGCGGTTCATCGTGTCGATGATGGCGGCGATATAGCGGTTCATGCTGACGCTGAAGTAGTA
>ONXY01000319.1 GCA_900321945.1 uncultured Eubacteriales bacterium
CCTGCTGGTGAACCGGTTCGACCGGCTGAACCAGTGGGGGCCGGGAGACCTGTACTTCTTCTTCGGGCTGATGGCCGTGACCTTTTACCTGATGGAATGCTTCGGAAGAGGCATCACGGGCAATTTCCCGTATCTGATCCGGACGGGCCAGCTGGACACCTTTCTGACCCGGCCCCGGGGCATGCTGACGCAGGTGCTCTGCAGCGCGGTGGATCCCAGGCGCCTTATCTGCATCGCGGTGGGCGTGGTATCGCTGGTTATCGGGAGCCGCCTTTCCGCCGTGCGGTGGACGGCAGCCGCCGTGCTGCTCATGGCGGAGGCGGTGGCCGGGGGCAGCATGCTGATCCTGGGCCTTTTCCTGATCGAGGGGATTTTCTGCATATACAGCGTGAAATCCGTGGAACTGGTGAACGCGCTGACATACGGGGGACGCAGCGCCTGCGAGTACCCGGTCGACACGTATCCCCGGCCGCTGCGGATCCTGTTCACGGCAGCTGCGCCCTTCGCGCTGACGCTCCATCTGCCCGGGTCCGTGATCCTGGGCAAGCCGCTCTACGGATGGCCGGAGTGGACGGCGTTCGTTTCCCCGCTGGCCGGACCGGCCGCGTTCGGAGTGTTCTTTCTGCTCTTCCGGCGGGCGATGCGGCATTACCGTTCCACGGGAAGCTGATTCCTCTGACCGCGCCGGAACGCCGCGTTCCGGACGGATTTCCCGAGCGGCGGGGCGGAAAGGAGACAAGGCGGATTTCCGCGGGGACTCCCGAAGGAGGGACCGGCGGAACAGTTTTCATTACGGCGGGCGGATACGGACGGGAAACGGCGCGGATCCGCTGAAAGGATAACGGAGTTCATGGAAACGCAGAAGAAGAGCGCGCGGAGCGAAAACGCGGGAATGGCGCGGAAAGCTTTTTCCGTAGCCTGGCCGGCCATGGCGGAGAGCTTTTTCGTGACGCTGGCGGGCATGATCGACACCGTCATGGTGGCGTCGATGGGAAGCGCCGCCGTGGCCGCCGTGGGGCTGACCAATCAGCCCAAGTTCATCACCCTGACGCTGTTCTTCGGCGTCAATATCGCCGTGTCCGCGCTGGTGGCCCGGCGGAAGGGCGAACAGCGCCGGGAGAGCGCGAACGAAATCATGCTGACGGCGCTGGCGCTGACCGTGGCTCTGTGCGTGGTCATCACCGCGCTGTTCATGGCCTTCACGCCGCAGATCATGAGGCTGGCCGGCAGCAACGAGGACACGCACGAAATGGCGGTCGAGTATTTTCTGATCATCACCGGCGGCCTGTTCTTCAACGTCCTGACCATGGTGATCAACGCGGCGCAGCGGGGCAGCGGAAACACGCGGCTGTCCATGACCACGAACGTGACCAGCAGCGTCGTGAACGTGGCGTTCAACGCGCTGCTGATTCCGCGGTGGGGGGTCCGCGGCGCCGCGGCCGCCACGGTGCTCGGCACCGTGGTGTCCGCGGGCATGGCGGTTTTCTCCCTTTTCAACGCCTCCAGCTATATCCGTATTCCGGACATGATCCGGATGAAGCTGCGCTGCACCCGGGAAAGCCTCCGCGCCATCTGGCGGCTGGCCTTCAATTCCTCGCTGGAAAACATCGCGATGCGCGTGGGCTTTCTGGCCACCGCCCTGCTGGCCGCGCGGCTGGGAACGGACGAGTTCGCCGCGCACAATGTGGGCATGAGCCTGCTGGGGCTGGGCTTCTCCTTCGGCGACGGCATGCAGGTGGCGGCCGTGGCGCTGACGGGGGAGATGCTGGGCGCCGGAAGGAAGGAGGAGGCCCGGAAGTACGGCAGCATCTGCCAGCGCATCGGCCTTGCGATTTCCGTGGTTCTGTCGCTGCTGCTGCTGATCGGCGGAAGATGGTTCTTCAGCCTTTACTTCCGGGAAGAACACATCATCGAAATGGGCATGCTGATCATCCGGTACACCATGGTGATCGTACTGCTGCAGATTTCGCAGATCATCTATTCCGGATGCCTGCGGGCCGCCGGGGACGTGCGCTACACGCTCAGGGCCGCGCTGATCAGCGTCGCCCTGATCCGGTCCCTGGTGACGCTGCTGCTGGTCAGCGTCGTTCCCCTCGGACTGCACGGGATCTGGCTCGGGGTGCTGTCCGACCAGCTGTCCCGCTTCCTGCTGATGTATCACCGCTTCCGGCAGGGAAAATGGGTCGACATACGGATCTGAGGCCGCGGGGGCTTTCATTCACGCGCGTTTCCGGAGCGGTTCCGCCCGGGAACGCGTTTTTTATAAAAAAGCCTTCTTCCCAAAAAACAACGGCAGAACAAATTAACCTATTGACATAGTAGGCAGGTGGTGATAAGATGCCCGTGAGCTTCAACGAAGCATCCAGAAAACAGAGAGGAGGCGCAGACATGTCCGCAGCGGCCAAAGAATCCAGCCGGATCATGATGTGTCGAATGCTGAACTCCCGGGCGGACCAGACGGCCCGGGCGCCGGCATGCGAATGTCCGCGCCTGTGTATACCGCTGTAAGTTCACAGCGGGAGCCATACCGCCCGGGAGCAAATAAAGCTGCCGGGCGTTTTTCTGTTCCGGCGCCGCGTTCAGACCGAAAAAACACGTGTGAAACAGCGTGAAAGGAAGGAAGAAAAAAATGAGTAACTACCGCTTTGAAACCCTGCAGCTTCACGTCGGACAGGAACAGCCGGATCCGGCGACGGACGCCCGGGCGGTGCCGATTTATCAGACCACGTCCTATGTGTTCCGGAACAGCCGGCACGCCGCGGACCGCTTCGGCCTGGCGGACGCCGGAAACATCTACGGCCGGCTGACCAACACCACCCAGGAGGTGCTGGAGAAGCGCCTGGCGGCTCTGGAAGGCGGAAGCGCCGCCCTGGCCCTGGCTTCCGGCGCCGCGGCGATCACCTATACGATCGAGGCGCTGGCGGCGAACGGCGGGCATATCGTGGCCCAGAAAACCATCTACGGCGGAAGCTTCAATCTGCTCTCCCACACGCTTCCCCAGTACGGGATTGAAACCACCTTCGTGGACGCCCACAACCCGGCGGAGGTGGAAGGGGCCATCCGGGAGAACACCCGGGCCGTCTATCTGGAGACGCTGGGCAATCCCAACAGCGACATACCGGATATCGACGTTATCGCGGAGATCGCCCACCGGCACGGGCTGCCGCTGGTGATCGACAACACCTTCGGAACGCCCTATCTGATCCGGC
>ONXY01000573.1 GCA_900321945.1 uncultured Eubacteriales bacterium
GCCGGCCGGTTCGGCACCTGGGCTTACAGCTATGGCTACACCGTATCCGCCGGTCTGGCCCAGCATGCCTACAATGTCATTACAGGCGAAAGTGAACTGTGTGACATCGACGACATCGCCAAGGCTTATCAGGAGTTCTCTCCCAAGGCGGAGTGGAACGGCTCCAACTACACCAACGTCGAGACCGGCGTGAAGAGCGAGAACGTGTTCCTGGTCTATCAGGACACCTACATTATGGGCGATCCCGGACACTACATGGGTTCCACCGAGATCGAGGTTCCCGAGAAGTACTTCACCGTGAAGTAATCATACGATCAGCCGGAAAGGGGGAGGTTGCCGCCTCCCCCTTTTCCCTTGACGAATCCGGACGGGTATTTCCCGCTCCCTCCCCGCGCGGAGAGAGCGGGAAATACCCGCGGGGAATTTGAATGAAGGATGGAACGCAGATGAGTCAGAACGCACCGCTTCTGGAAATGAAGAACATCCGGAAGGATTTCTTCGGCAATCAGGTGCTGACCGATATCAACCTCACCCTGCGCGAGGGCGAGGTCCTCGGTCTGGTCGGCGAGAACGGCGCCGGCAAATCCACCCTGATGAAGATCCTTTTCGGGATGGATTTGATCCGCGATACCGGCGGATACGGCGGGGAGATCCTGCTGAACGGGCAGAAGGTGGATTTCAGAACGCCCTTCGAGGCGCTGGCGGCCGGAATCGGCATGGTGCATCAGGAGTTCTCCCTGATTCCCGGGTTCACCGCCACCGAAAACATTCTGCTGAACCGGGAGCCCCGGAAAAAGAGCGTCGTCTCCGAGATCTTCGGGGAGCGCATGGATACGCTGAACCGGAAGGAAATGACCGAAAAGGCCGACGCCTCCATCGAGAAGATGGGCGTGCGCATCGACGGAACCATGGTCATTCACGATATGCCCGTGGGCCATAAGCAGTTCACGGAGATCGCCCGCGAGCTGAGCAAGGACCAGCTGAAGCTGCTGATCCTCGACGAGCCCACCGCCGTGCTGACGGAGAAGGAGGCCGAGGCGCTGCTCGCCTCGATCCGGGGCATGGCGTCCCGGGGCATCGCGGTGATCTTCATCACCCACCGCCTGCAGGAGATCCTGGACGTGTGCGACACGGTCGTCGTCATGCGGGACGGCCGCGTCGTGCAGGACGTGCCCGCGAAGGAAACCGGCGTGACGGAGATCACCCGGTGGATGGTGGGCCGCACCGTCGCCTCCGCGGAAAAAGAGGAAATCCGGGATAATCCGGAAGCGCAGACCGCCATGGCCATCCGCCGGCTGTGGGTGGACATGCCCGGCGAAACCGTGCGCGACGTCAGCCTGGACGTGCGGGAGGGCGAGATCCTCGGCATCGGCGGCCTGGCCGGCCAGGGCAAGCTGGGCATTCCCAACGGCATCATGGGCCTGTACGAGGCCGGCGGCGAGGTTCTCCTCCGCGGAAAGCGCATTCCGCTGAACCAGCCCCGCGCCTGCCTGGACGCCTCCATGGCCTTCGTTTCCGAGGACCGGCGGGGCGTGGGCCTGCTGCTGGACGAGAGCCTGGAATGGAACATCGCCTTCCCGGCCATGCAGATCCAGAACAAGTTCCTGAAGAACTATCTGGGCGGTCTGATCAAGTGGCGGGACGAAAAGGCCATCCGCGAAATCACCCGCCGCTATATCGACGAGCTGACGATCAGGTGCACAAGCTCCCGGCAGAAGGCGAAGGAGCTCTCCGGCGGCAACCAGCAGAAGGTGTGCCTGGCCAAGGCCTTCGCCCTGGAGCCCGGGTTCCTCTTCGTTTCCGAGCCGACCCGCGGCATCGACGTCGGCGCGAAGGCGCTGGTGCTGAAGGCGCTGAAAAAGTTCAACCGGGAAAGCGGCGTGACCATCGTGATGATCTCCTCCGAACTGGAGGAGCTCCGGCAGACCTGCGACCGGATCGCGATCGTCTCCGGCGGAAAGGTGGCAGGCATCCTGCCCGCCACGGAATCCGCGGAAAGCTTCGGCCTTCTGATGGTCAGCCAGGTAAAGTGAGGTGACATGAGCCGATGAAAGAAAAACTGAAATCCTTCATAGCAGGTTTCGGACTGCCGAGGCTGATTATCTCCGCTTTCCTGCTGTCGCTGTTCATTCTCGCTCCCATCGTGGGCGTGGATCTGCCGATGCAGATCACCAACGTGATCAACCGCTTCAGCTGGAACGCGGTGCTGGTGCTGGCCATGGTTCCCATGGTGCACTCCGGCTGCGGCCTGAACTTCGGCCTGCC
>ONXY01000271.1 GCA_900321945.1 uncultured Eubacteriales bacterium
CCCCGGTGGGCGAAGCTCTTCTGCCTGAGCGAGCGGGCCTGGAAGGCGCGGGTGCGGACGATGCCGGTGGACCGGCGCTGCATCGACCAGAAGACGGCGGACGACCTGCGGGCGCTGTTCGGGGAGTATATGTTCGGCCGGCGCTGCCGGGAGTGCGGGAAGGTGTTCACGGATCCGGAACGGCGGAACCGGTGTCCGGCGTGCGGGTGCCGGTACCTGCTGTGGAATCCGCGGATGGAAAGCCGGGAGGACGCGCTGAAGCGCAGGCATTTCGCCGGCGCCGGGGCGGAGGACCTGCAGCCCCGGGTCGGGGAGGAGCGGGATCCGGACCTGACGGAGTACTGGAAGCGGCTGCGGGCGGAGAAATTCCGGGGATAAGAGCCGGCGGAAGGCGGGGGACCGGGTGCCGGACGAAGCCGCTCCGGCGGGGCGGGACCCGCGCGGCTTTCCGGGCTTTCCGGGGTTTTCCGGGGCTTTCCGGGATTTTCCGGGATTTTCTGAAAAAACCGGAAAAATCCGGAAAACTTGATCCGGGAAGGGAATCCGTGGTATCATGGGCGGACCGGCGGAGCCGGAGACCGCATACGGACGAAGAAAAGAGGAAACGGAATGGAACGCGGAGCATACGGGAAGAAAAACGGAAGGACCGGAAAAACCGCCGGGGGGATCCGGGCGGCGGTCCGGGTTTTCCTGTGCCTGGCGCTCTGTCTGACCGTCTGCCTTCCCGCGGGGCGCGCTTCCGCGGCCGACGGGGAACCCATCTCCCCGCTGCACCGGGTTACGAACAAATATACCGATAAGAAGAACGCGAACGGGTCCGTGGTCCGGCTGTGGCAGGCGGACACGGCGCTGGCCTCCGTGACGGAGGAGATCAACGGCATCGCCGCCGCCTGGGCGGAGGAGAAAGGCCCGGATCTGCCCGCGCAGGGCAACAACACGAAGAGGAACAGCCGCCTGGACGTGGAGATCCGGTACAGCCGGACGGGACACAGCTGGCTCAGCTTCATGGTGCAGGCCCGGACCCAGTACCACAGAAAGCTGACGGATCAGGTTTTCACCACCCGGACCTACGACATGTCCACCGGGGAGCGGATCCGCCTGACGGACGTTTTCGACGAGGACGAGAAGACCTGGGCGTTCCTGTCGGAGGGCGTCCGGGAGGGGCTGACGGCGTACTGGCCGGACACGGAGCCGGATCCGGAGAAGCTGGACGCCCTCTGCAGCCGGGAGGCCCTGGAGGAGGCGGAATTCACCCTTCACGGGATGAGCCTCGTGCTGCACTACCCGGCGGAGGCCCTGTATGAGGGAAAGAAGACGGTCATGAACGTGACCTTCTTCTATCCGAAGATCCGGGAGATGATGACGGAGACCGCCTGGATCGAGACGGACAACCTGACCTACTACAGGACCTGCGCGCTGACCTTCGACGACGGGCCCAGCGGGACCAACACCCCGAAGGTGCTGAACAGCCTGATGGAGACCGGCGCTCCGGGAACCTTCTTCGTGATCGGGAACCGGATCGCGGAATACGACTACCTCGTGCAGCGGGAGCACGACGAGGGGCACGCCGTGGCCAGCCACAACTGGCACCACGGGAACGTGGCCAAATCCTCGGCGGCGGCCCTGCGCGGCATGCCGGCGAAGGTGAACAAGGCCATGATCTCCGTGATCGGGATTCCGGTCCGGTACGACCGGGTTCCCGGCGGGCGGTATCCGCCGATGATCAAGGCGAAGGTGGGCTGGTCCTACATCCAGTGGAGCCTGGACACCTACGACTGGCGCGGACGGAGCACCCGGGACGTGATGAAGAAGGTGAAGCGCGCGCTTCAGGACGGGGACATCATCCTCTGCCACGACATCAAGGACAACACGCCGGAAAGCGTGCGCCAGATGGTCGCGTACCTGGAGGAGAACGGATACATGCCGCTGACGATCGACGAGCTCTTCGCCAAGGACGGCGTGGAGCTGAAGCCGGACACCGTGTACTACCGGTGCGTCGACGGGGACACCTCGAAGCGCGACGACACATGAAAGACGGGGAAGACCTCTTTCCCCTTTGCCCCTTCCCCGGCTGGGGAAGGGTTTTTTTTACGCCGTCCGGGGCTCCGCTCCGGACCCGCGAGGACACGGAACCCGGC
>ONXY01000422.1 GCA_900321945.1 uncultured Eubacteriales bacterium
GCGGCGGCAGACCCTGATGATTCTGCTGCTGACCCTGCCCATGTGGATCAACATGCTGCTGAAGACCTACGCCTGGCGCGGCATTCTGATGAACTTCGACATGGAGAGCGAGGTCAAGGTGTTCATCGGCATGGTGTACGACTTCCTTCCGTACATGATCATCCAGATCCACACGGCCATCGCGAAGCTGGACCGGGAGCTGCTGACCGCCAGCTACGATCTGGGGGCGAACAGATGGCAGAGCTTCCTGAAGGTGACGCTGCCGCTGAGCGTGCCGGGCATTATCAGCGGGATCACGCTGGTTTTCCTGCCGGCGGTTTCCAGCTTCGTGATTCCGAAGCTGCTGGGCGGCGGAAACTATGTGCTGATCGGAAATCTGATCGAAAAGTATTTCCTGGTGGCCGGAGACTGGAACTTCGGAAGCGCCATCTCCCTGATCATGGCTCTGATCATCATCGCCTCCATGTGGCTGACCAAGAAGATCGACCGGAACGCGGAGGAGGACTAGCAGATGGAAAGAAAAAAAGGCTGGAGCTTCTTCACCTCCGGATATCTGGTGCTGGTGCTGCTGTTCATCTATCTGCCGATTCTGTACGTGATGGTTTTCTCCTTCAACGACAGCAAGTCCATGACTTCGTTTGAGGGCTTCTCCACGCGGTGGTATGAGAGCCTGTTTCAGAACCGGGAGATGCTGGCCAGCATTCAGACCACCTTCGTGGTGGCGGTGGTCGCGACCGTCGTTTCCACAGCGATGGGAACCATCGCGGCCATCGGCCTGTCGAAAGCCCGGCGGATCGTGCGGAGCATCGTGCTGGAAATCAACAACCTGCCGGTGCTGAACCCGGACATCGTGACGGCCATCAGCCTGATGCTGCTCTTCCTGAGCCTGAAGATCCGCCGGAGCATCGTGACCCTGACGCTGGCGCATATTACATTCTGCATTCCCTACGTGATTCTGTCGGTGCTGCCGAAACTGCGGCAGCTGGACGACAACGTGGCGGAGGCGGCGCTGGATCTCGGAGCGACGCCGTGGAAGGCGCTGACGAAGGTCATCATTCCCCAGATCGCGCCCGCGATTTTCTCCGGCGCGCTGATCGCCTTCAGCATGTCCTTCGACGACTTCGTGATTTCCTTTTTCACCTCCGGCGTCGACGTGCAGAACATCTCGATGTACGTCTACTCCATGAAGCGCTTCAACCCGAGCGTGAACGCCCTGTCTTCCCTGATCGTGGTGATGGTGACGCTGATTCTGATCCTGGCCAACCTGATCCCGGCGATGAAGGATAAGAAAAACAAAAAGGAGGAACAATACTGATGAAGAGGATCCTGACCGTTCTGCTTGCCCTGACCCTGGCGTCCTGCTGCGCGGTGTGCCACGCGGAAACGCCGGACGAGGATTTCGGCGGCGTAACCCTGAACGTGTTCAACTGGGGAGAATACATCGACGAGGATATGAGCGTGATCCGCTCCTTCGAGAGAAAATACAACTGCCGCGTCAACTACAAAACCTATGAATCCAACGAGATCCTGTGGACGCAGATCATGGCCGGCGACAGCTGGGACATTCTGGTGCCCAGCGACTACATGATCGAGCGGCTGATCCGGGAAAAGAAGCTGCAGCCGATCGACAAAACGATCGTGGACAACCTGGACCTGCTCGCCGACGGCGTGAAGAACCTGGACTTCGACCCGGACAACACCTGGTCCGTGCCCTATCTGTGGCAGACCGTGGGAATTGTGTACGACAAGACGAAGATCGACCCGGAGAAGGTGGAGAACGCGGGCTGGGAGATTTTCCTGGACCCGGAATACGCGGGACACGCCTATATGTACGACTCCGAGCGGGACGCCTTCATGATCGCTTTCAAGAGCCTGGGATACTCCGCCAACACGGAGAACGAGGCGGAGATTCAGGCCGCCTATGAGTGGCTGCTGCAGATGAACAGCGCCATACGGCCCAGCTACGTAACCGACGAGGTAATCGACGGCATGGCCGAGGGCTACAAGTGGCTGGCGCTGGTGTACAGCGGCGACGCGGCCTACATTCTGTCCGAAAACGAGGACATGGGGTACTGCGCGCCGAAGCAGGGCACGAACGTCGCCGTGGACTCCATGGTGATCCCGGCAAACGCCTCCAATCCCCGGCTGGCCAACCTGTTTATCCGCTACATTCTGGAATACGACCAGAGCCTGGAAATCTCCGAGGACGTGGGATACGCGTCCGCCAACGCCGAGGCGCTGGCCGAGCTTTCCGGCCCCGGCGGCGCCTACGAAGGGAACGACGCTTACCTGCCCCGGGCCGGATATGAGAAGGACGAATTCTATCATGACAACGAGGTGCTGCGGACCAGACTGAGCGACCTGTGGTTCAAGGTCATGTCCGCGAACTGAGACGGATCCGGACGGAGCGGCGGACCCGGCACGGCGTGCCGGGTCCGCTTCCTTTACCCAAAAAACAGTTTACAAGGGTTTGGAGAAATGATAAACTACTATATTGAGTCGTTGTACTCATTTGTTTACGTTTTCCGGAGGACGAAGCCGCAGCGAGCGGCGGAAAGGATCCACCGTCATGTTATTTGGAAAATCCAGCGGGAAGGGAACACAGAACCCGCAGGGATCCGCGGACAGCGTTCCGCAGACCGCGGCGGGATACGGAGCCCCGCAGACCGCTTCTCCCTGGCAGAGCGCGGGGGGCACGCCGCTGGCCGGAAGCTATCCGACCCAGCAGACCGGGACGGGATACGCGGGATACACGCCCGGAGCGGAGAATTCCGCCGGCGCTGGATACGCACAGGGAAACGGCGCATCCGCTTTCGGCCAGGGCGGTTACGGCCAGCCCGGCGCCTATCCGCAGAACGCCGCGGTATGGCCCCGGCAGAACCCGAATTCCTATGCAGGACCCGGATACGGAGCGGCAGCGGGCGGATATCCGCAGACGGGATACCCGCAGGCGGGACCGCGCTACGGAGCGCCGAACGCCGCGGGAAC
>ONXY01000068.1 GCA_900321945.1 uncultured Eubacteriales bacterium
CGGTCCGGCCTTCGTGCCACAGATCGTCCGCGACCTCAAGAATCACGTCCTTCAGTTCCAGATTCTTCACATACTTCTCCGGAATACCCGACAGTCCGAGTCTGGCGCCGAGAATATTCCCGGTGACGGCGCCTGTGGAATCGCTGTCTCCCTTATGATTCACGGCGGCGGTCAGCGCGCTGTCAAAATCGTTTTCATGCTTCAGCGCGCAGTATACCGCGATCGCCAGGGTTTCCTCCGCGACCCATCCCTCGCCCAGCCGGTGAACGGCCTCCAGATCGTTCCTGTCCATGGAGGCGAGATCCACCGCTCTGCGCGTCAGCTCCAGGAAGGTTTCCTTCTGCGCCGAGTCGGGCCACATCTCATCCTGGGTATACAGAGTCTTCATCACGGCGTCGTAAACACAGTCGTCGTTCTGGCTGATCTCGTGGATGATCTGCGCCAGCGCGGCCGCCGGCATCCAGCCGAGAGGATGGCCGTGAGTGATGGCCGCCGCTTCCGCGCCGATCCGGGCAACCTCCTCCGCGGTCTTTCCCTTATCGCTGAAAAAAAGGCCGACGGGCGCCACGCGCATGACTCCGCCGCATCCCTTGCTGGAATTGACCGGATTCTCAATGGTCCCTTTCCCGCCCTGTTCCAGGGCCGTCATGCAGGTATTCCCCGGAGCCCTGGGGCTGAACAGTTCCGGCACGCTGACCAGCCATGACCGGTGCTGCCCTTCGGGAAGCGGATACCGCTCGTTCTGCGTTTTCAGCCAGTCCAGATAACTGTTCCGGATGTACCCGGTAAAGGATCCCGATGCGCCGCCCGCCGCTCCCGCGAGCAGACCCGCGGCCGTGAACAGCGTCATCTGGGTATCGTCCGAGATCAGCGCTTTTCCGTCGTGAAGCTCATATTCCGTGATGCCGCGGCCGCCGTAACGGGAGAATATCTGTTTTTCGTTCCTGAATTCCACCTCATAGCCCAGCGCGTCTCCGGCCGCGCCGCCGATCAGGCAGCCGCGGAACCTGTCCCGGTCTCTCACGTCATTCACTCTCCTTCTTTTTTCACCGAACGTCTTACGGCAGGCAGTCCGGACTCAGATATTCCCTTGCCGTGGGATCCGAATACCGCCGCGCCCTGAACAGGAAAGAAAGCATTTCAAAAACATAACCGTTCTTTTCCTTTGACACTTCAACGGATTCGCTCCTGCCGCCGGCGGTAAACCGGATCGTAAACCGGTCCGTTTCATACAGTTCCGATACCTCCTGTTCGTTCAGCACGATGGTCCAGGTATCGTTCGCCGTGTGGCTGTTCCAGAAAACGATATCCTCCTGAACGCCGGCTGCGGTCTCGATCGCCACGTCCTCCAGATCCTCTTTCATTTTATCCGAGCAGATGCAGAAATTAAAAACGTCGTAGGATATGCAGAGAAACTGCAGATACGTGTCGTCCGGAAAAACGGAAAAAGGCCTTTCCGGACCGCCCGGTTCGCAGACGGCATAGATGCTGCCCACCGTCTGCCGGTCCTTCGACAGCGTATAGCTTCCGTAGATTTTTGCGTTATTCAGTGAATAATAATCATTCCACTGCCTGCAGAACTGCTCCAGCGCTTCGGCCGAATACAGGTTGCTGCCTTCGGAGAACGACGCCGGCAGAATGAACAGGACGGCCGTTATGAAAATGACAATCCGCTGAAAACTCCGTCTGCGCATGAAAACCCCTCCCGGCGGCATGTATGAATGGTCTGCTGATATTGTCTGCAGTATAACACATCATGCGCCGGAAGAAAAGGTGTTTGTCCGGAGGAACCGGTTCCGGGGCGGTTTTCACGCTGTCCCGCGAAACCGGAAGCGGAGGAAAAAAGACAGTCCTGCGCATCGGGTTCTGCGGTGCGCCTCTGCCGCCGTCCTGTTCCGGCCTGTCCTTCCGCTTATTTCAGATATCCTTCGGCGATCAGCATTTCCAGAATTCTGGCTTCCCGCTCGAACATTACCCCGTTGTAGGGGCTCGGTCCGACGTTCCGGTTCTTCTCAGCCGCGGCGCGTGGATCCACAAATTCGAGCGTATAATCCTCCGCGGATTCATATTCGTCAAGATCCTGGGAAACGGCTTCCTCCTCCGCGTCGCAGAGGTAATAAAAGTTGTCCTGAATGAAAACCTCCGCCGGGTCGCTGACGCTCTTCTGGATCCTGTGGACGCATCCGTATTCCCTGACGGATTCCGGAATGACGGTCAGCCCGGCTTCCTCGCGGGTTTCCCGGATCATGGCCTGCACGGGATCCTCCCCCCGCTCGATGCCTCCCCCGGGAAATTTGTAGTAGTCGTACTTCGTGCTGTGAATCATGGCGGCCTTTCCGTTCCGGATGATAATGCTCCTGGCGGAATTCCGGACGTATGAGCGGGTGCATTCCCCGTAGTCCCGCCTGTCCATCTCAAACAGCGTCCGCATCGTCCCGCGCCCTCCCGTCCGTTATTCCGTCCTGTAACGCCGGCGGATCTCCTCAATCACATGCGCCGTGCTTTTCTCTACGGCGCCCTCCCGGAACGGGTTCAGCAGGCCGCCGGTCTCCAGCAGTTCAAAGTACCCTTTTGTTCCGCCCGCGCGGCACAGCCGGAGATAGTCCTCCCAGGCGGCTTTCCGGTCCTCCTTCATACGGCCGTAGTACTGGAACGCGCAGATCTGCGCCAGCGCGTATTCGATATAGTAGAACGGATACAGGAAAATATGCTGCTTCTGCATCCAGAAACCGCCGCTCTCCAGGAACGCGTTGCCGTCGTAATCCCGCCAGGGCATGTATTTCTTTTCGATATCCCGCCAGGTTTTCCGCCAGTCCGCGGGCGTCATGTCCGGCTTTGCGTATACCGCGTGCTGGAATTCGTCCACGCACACCAGGTATGGAATCGCGCACAGCGCGCCGGTCAGGTGCGCCGTAATGTACTTTTCCCTGTTTTCGCCAAAGAAGAGGTCCATCCACGGATATGCGAAGTGTTCCATGGACATGGAATGAATCTCGTTGATTTCGGACGTCGATCCGCAGAGCGCGTCCACCGGGATCGACCGCATGGCCAGATATCCCTGAAACGCGTGGCCCGCCTCGTGCGTCAGCACGTCCACGTCCGCTTCGGTGCCGTTGAAGTTGCTGAAGATGAACGGCGCCCGGTATGTCGGAAGACGGGTCATGTATCCGCCCATGCGCTTGCCCGGTTTTGTCTCCAGGTCAAACATCCCGTACTCGGTCATGAAGCCGAAGAATTCCCCGGTTTCCGGGCTCATCTCCCGGTACATTCTCAGGGCTTTCGCGACCAGTTCGTCCGCAGTGCCGTCCGGAACGGCGTTGCCTTCCGGAAACTTCAGCCCTTCGTCGTAGTAGCGGAGCCTGTCGACCCCCAGCCGTTTCCGCTGTGACTCCCGGATTTCCGCCACCGCCGGAGTGATTGTTTTCCGTACCTGCTCCCGGAACCGGGCGGCGTCCTCCTGCGTATAGTCGAAGCGTCCGCGGCTCAGATAGGCCATTTCGGTGTAGCTCCCGAAGCCCATCTTTTTCGCCATCGCGTCGCGCAGGGCGACCATCCCGGCGTACTGCCCCTCCAGCGTGCCGCTGATCCGCTCGTACAGTCCCGCCCAGGCTTCAAAAGCTTCCTTTCTCTCTCTCCGGTCGGTGCTCTGCATATGTTTGAGCAGTCCGTAGAAGTTGCAGCGCTCTCCCCGGAAATCGGCGGAAGCGAGGGCCGTTTCCTTCTGATAAGCCTGGCGCAGCTCTCCCTCCCGGATCGTTTCGGGAATGATCTTTTCGTCTCCGGTCCTGATGGCGGCGTCGATCTTCCGGAAAAGCTGCGCGCCGTATTCCGCTTCAAAATCCCCGCGGAATGCGGATCCCGCCAGCGCCTCCTGCCAGGCTTTGAACACGGGGATCGTCCGTGCGAACGCTTCCCGAAGCCATTTCATCTCCCCGTCGTAGAACGCGTCGGCGGTATTGACGGTGTTCCGCACATGGCAGACGGTATACATTGTGTCCGCGTCCCGCTCCATGTCCTGAACCGCAAAATAGGCGTCCCGGACCTCCGCGTAGCTTTTCGCGGCCTTTACCTTCAGCGCCGCCTCCCGGACCGCGGACGTCAGCGCCTCCATGTCCGGACGCCGGTAGGGAATTTCACTGAACCGGATCATCTGTTTTCCTCCGCAGTCGTTTTTTCTCCCGGATTATTCACGGAAACCGGGCCGGAAACACCCGGCCCGGTTCCGGAGCGGTCGGCTCCTTACGGTTTTCTCCGCGAAATTCTCTTTGTTCCCGGCACGATCGCCCGCTGCGGGCAGACCAGCACGCACAGATGGCAGCCCACGCATTTTCCGCCGTTCAGTACCGGCCTGCGCTTATCGTCCAGGGAAATCGCCTGATGCCCTCCGTCTGCGCAGGAAATCACGCAGCGCCCGCATCCGATGCATCGCTCGGGGAGGATCCGGGGGAATACCACGGTGTCCCGCTCCAGCGCGTCGGTCGTTTCGCTCAGGGTGTCGAGTCCCAGGCCGACGGCCTCCCGCACATTCCCGAAACCCTTCTCGGCCAGGTACAGGTTCAGTCCCGCCTTCAGGTCGTCGATGATCCGGTAGCCGTACTGCATGACGGCGGTGGTGATCTGAACGGATCCGCTTCCGAGAAGCATGAATTCCAGCGCGTCCTGCCAGGTTTCAATCCCGCCCGACGCGGACAGATGCGTTCCTTTCAGA
>ONXY01000272.1 GCA_900321945.1 uncultured Eubacteriales bacterium
CGGCGGCGGTGTACCATATGTTCATCGCCCTGCCGCCGCTGCTCATGCTGATCCTCAGCCTGATCCGCTTCCTGCCGGTCACGCAGGAAGACGTTATGAAGGTCTTCTCCGGAACGCTCCCGGAGCAGGCCTTTTCATTCATCAACTCCATTACCACCAGCATATTCAACAGCAGCCGGGCGGTCACCGTCTTTTCTTCCGTGCTGCTGCTTGTGTCCGCCAGCGGTTCCATGCGTTCCCTCATGAAGGGCCTGGACGAGGTGTACGGCGCGGACCGCCGCCAGCCGTTCCCGGTCTTCGCCGCGTGGGCGGTGCTTTATACGCTGCTGTTCCTGCTCATGATCCTGCTGAGCCTGCTGCTCCTGGTTTACGGATCGGGCCTGCTCGACTACCTGCGCGGGCGCCTGCTGGAAAGCCAGCGCTCGCTGGCCAACGCGCTGGCCTTCCTGGAGAACTTCCGCTATCTCCTCTTCGCGGCGCTGCTGACGCCGGTTTTCGTGTTCTTCTACCACCAGCTGCCCGCGGGAAAGCGGAAGCTGGAAAGGCAGTGGCCGGGCGCGCTGTTCAGCGCGGTGACCTGGGCCATTTTCTCCTGGGGCTTCTCCGTCTATACTTCCGTGTCGAACCGCTTCGGCGCCTACGGCTACCTGGGCACGATCATGGTCGTCATGATGTGGCTGTATTACTGCATGACGTTCTTCCTGATCGGCGGGTGCCTCAACGTCTTCATCGAGAAGCGGCGGCGGAAGGAGCAGATGGCCGGCGCCCCGGTCTGATCCTTACTTCTTCTTCCAGATCGCGGTCAGGACCGTGGCCTTGTCCACAGTGATGGTCGTTCCGGGCTGCAGGAACTTGTCCGCGTCCTTCTCCGGATCGGGCTCGACCCAGCCGTCTTCTCCGCGGCCGACGTCGCTCACATACCAGCCCAGCAGCACATAGCCCGCCTTCGCCTTTGAGAATTTCCGCAGCGTGTAGTGCGCGCCCAGCCTCACGGTCAGGCCGAAGGGGCTGCTGTCCTTGCGTCCTTCCACGACGCCGCCGTCCGGATCGATCCGCAGGCTCACCGTCGCGTAGGGCTGGTCCGGGTTGACCGGTTCCGGTTCGGGGCCGGGGTCGGGTTCAGGATCCGGCTTCGGGGGTTCCGGATCGGGTCCGGGGCCGGGTTTGGGTCCGGGACCGGGCTTCGGTCCGGGGCCGGGTTCGGGATCGGGCAGCGGCGGGATCTCCACCTTCGTCCGGCTGATTTCCGTATGGCAGGTCACGCAGTAAACCACTTCGTCGTAGCTTCCCGGAACGCCGACCCGGGGCTCCACCACGTTTTCCTTCGCGGCGGTGCCGGGCGTGTGGACGCCCGTAGCCGGGATGACGGTCTGCGGCACCAGCACGTCTCCGCATTCGGAACAGATGACTCCGTCCGTCAGTCCGTCTTCCGTGCAGGTCGCCGGCCTGCCCGGGACGGTTTCCTTCGTATGCTCGTGGAGCTCCACGGACAGCATCACGCCGCCGCCCCGCGGAACCTTCACAAAGTACTCTCCCGGATTGTCGGGGGATTCATAGAAGATTTTCTCGTCTGTTTTCTTCTCATCCCCCTCGCCGGTCCAGTAGAGGTTCTTCACGACTTTGCCTGCCGGAAGATTGATCTTCACCAGGACCTCTTCGCCTTCAACGGCCACGCCCTTGTCCAGGCCGGATATGGTTTCGCTGTCGAACTTCAGGATGTAGTTGATCGTCGAATACTCTTCGTCCGTGAAGGGCGTCAGCTCCGGTTCGGAGACGGCGGGGACTCCATACGGTGCGCCGTTGTCCTGTTGGCGCTTTTCCGCATGGAACGCGCAGTGGTCCTCTTCATTCTTTTCCAGTTTCCATACCGTCAGGTTCACGTCCTCGGAAAGGGCGGTATCCCCCACCAGCACCAGGCTGGCCTCGCCGCCCGAGATGGCGCCGTCCACCAGGACGTCCACGTTCGCGCCTTCCGACGCATCCAGCACCAGGCCGTAGTCTTCGGATTTGATATTCCCGTGCAGGGTGAAGGAAG
>ONXY01000102.1 GCA_900321945.1 uncultured Eubacteriales bacterium
CCGCCTGGTCACCCTGCAGGGCGACGTCATGCACTCCGGGGGATCCATGACCGGCGGCTCCGTTTCCTCCCGCAGCGTAAACTTCTTTTCCCGCGAGCGGGAGCTGAAGGAACTGACCGCGAAACTGTCGGACGGGCAGGCGGAGCTGGAAAACCTGCTCCGCGCCATGCGGGAAGGGCAGAGCGAAAAGGACGCCCTGAAGCGGGAAAGCGGTGAAAAACTGGAGGACCTGCATCAGCAGGAAATCGCCGTCGCCCGGGAAACGGAACGCGTGCAGAACGCGGAGGCCGAGCGGGACACGCACGCTCTGCGCCTTTCGGAGTCCGAAGCGGCCCGGGAGCAGCTGATGGAATCCATGATGCAGATCAGGGAACAGCTTTCCATGGTTTCCGGAGATACGGAAAAGTCCCAGCTCTCCCGCGAAGAGACGGAGCAGGAAACCGCCCGTCTGCAGGCCCTTCTGCAGGCCGCCCGCCGGGAGGCTGAAGCGGCGGCGGACGAGACGGTCCGTCTGACCCTGGAAGTCAGTGACCTGAAGCATGAAGCGGAGACGTTCCTGCGGGACCGGACCCGTCTGCTGCAGGAACGGGAGCGTCTGGAACGGGATCAGAAACGCCGGGAGCAGGAACTGGAGGAACTCGCGGAACAGGACGCGCGGGACGCGGCGGAGCTGGAAAAGCTGCGCCGGACCTCGCGGCTGGCGGAAGAGGAGCAGGAGGGCCGGGAACGGGTCACCGTTTCCCTGGAGGAAACCCGTTCCTCCCGCCAGGCGGATCTGAAAACCGTCCTTGCCGATATGGAAGGCCTGCACCAGTCCCGCAGCCGGGACGCGGACAGGATGCACCGGCTGGAACTGAACCGTTCCCGTACGGACGGGGATCTGAAGGCTCTCCGGGACCGGATCTGGAACACCTACGAGGTAACCGAAACCGGAGCGGAAGAATACCGTCTGGAAGAAGGCTTCAGCCTGACCGACGCGGACCGCCGGGCCGCGGAGATTTCCACGGAAATCCGCGCCATGGGCGTTGTCAACGTCCGGGCTGTGGAGGAATACGCGGAAACGAAAGCCCGGGCGGACGAGCTGACCGGGCAGCGCCGGGACCTCGAAAAAGCGGAGGCGGATCTGCGCGATCTGATCGCCCGTCTGCTGGATCAGATGAAGACCACATTCGTGGAAAACTTCTCCCTCCTGCAGAAATACTTTTCCGAAACCTTCCGCCGTCTCTTCGGCGGCGGACATGCCGAGCTGATCCTGACGGATCCGTCGGATCCGCTGAACTGCGGCATCGAAATCAACGCCCAGCCGCCGGGAAAAAAGCTGCAGCTGCTGACGCTGCTGTCCGGCGGCGAGAAAACGCTGACAGCCATCGCCATCCTCTTCGCCACGCTGAAGCTGAAGCCCTCGCCCTTCTGTATTCTGGATGAAATCGAAGCCGCTCTGGACGACGCCAACATCGGATATTTCGCGGATTATCTGAAGGAATACTCAAAAGAGACCCAGTTCATGGTCGTCACTCACAGGAAGGGCACCATGGAGCGGGCCGACAGCCTGTACGGCGTCGCCATGGAGGAGCAGGGCGTCAGCAAAATGGTCTCCGTCTCCCTGCAGGACTATCAGGAATGAACCGGTCCCGGACCGGCCCGGAGAGCCGCGGACGGGATCCCCGAAAACTCAGAAGGAGGACCGCACCATGCCGAACTTTTCCCTTCCGGACAGCGTCTTTGAATCCGCCGCTTCCCGCTTTCCCACCCCCTTTCATCTCTATGACGAGCGGAGCATCCGGGAACGGGCCCGCAGGCTGAAGAAAGCCTTTTCCTGGTGCCCGGATTTCCGGGAGTATTTCGCCGTGAAGGCCCTTCCCAACCCAACCGTGCTTCGGATTCTCGGAGAAGAGGGGTGCGGTCTGGACTGCTCCTCCGCCACGGAGCTGATGCTGGCGGACCGCTGCGGGTTCCGCGGGGACGCGGTCATGTTCTCCGCCAACGCCATGCCCCCGGAGGAGTTCGATCAGGCGCGGGCTCTCGGCGCGTACATCAATCTGGATGATCTGAGCGACATCGGCATCCTGGCCGCCCACGGAGGAGTGCCGGAATGCGTCTGCCTGCGGTACAACCCCGGCGGGGACTTTGCCATCGGGAACACGATCATGGGCAACCCCGGCGAGGCGAAGTACGGCATGCCCGCGGATCAGCTCAGTCAGGGTCTCCTCCGTCTGAAAGATCTCGGCGTGAAAAGCTTCGGCCTCCACGCTTTCCTTTCCTCCAACACCATGGCGCCTTCCTACTATCCCGAGCTGGCCGGGATTCTCCTGCGTCTCGGGAAAACGCTCTCCGCGGAATGCGGACTCCGGTTCGCTTTCATCAATCTCTCCGGCGGCATCGGCATCCCCTACAGGCCTTCGGAGCAGGAGGTGGACATCCGGTCCGTGGGAGAAGCGGTCCGGCGGGTTTATGAGGACATCTGTCCGGAGCGGGACGTAGCCGTCAAATCCGAGCTCGGCCGGTGGATGACCGGGCCCTGCGGCTGGCTGGTCACCCGGGCGGTGCATGAGAAAAAAATCCACCGGGACTATATCGGCGTGGACGCCTGCGCGGCGGATCTGATGCGGCCCGCCATGTACGGCGCGTATCACCATATCACCGTCTGCGGAAAACGGGATCTGCCCCTGACCCGCGTCTACGACGTCACGGGCTGCCTCTGCGAGAACAACGACAAATTCGCGGTTCAGCGTTCTCTGCCGGAGATTCTTCCGGGCGATCTGCTGGTCGTTCACGACACCGGCGCCCACGGCTATTCCATGGGTTACAATTACAATGGCCGCCTCCGCAGCGCTGAAATTCTGCGTACGGAAAACGGGGATTTCCGCATGATCCGGCGCGCGGAAACCCCCGATGATTATTTCGCGACATTATTCGACAGGAACGGCTCCCCGCTCGGCTGACCGTTATCCCATTCTGGCCAGCAGGCCGGGTCCGTGCTCCTTCAGCCACCCGTGGAAGCGGTCGTAGTCCGGGTATACCCGGTAAACCTCCGCGTAAAAGCGTTTCGAATGGTTCATTTCCTTCAAATGACAAAGCTCATGCACGACCACGGAGTCCAGAACCTCCGGAGGAGCCAGCATCAGCAGACAGTTGAAATTCAGATTCCCGCCCGCGGAGCAGCTGCCCCAGCGGGTTTTCTGATTCCGTATGGTAATTCTCCCGGGCTTTACCCCGATCAGCGGGGCGAAATACCGGACTCTTTCCGGGATCACCCTGCACGCCTGCTCCGCCAGTGCCTGAATCTCCCCCGCGGACAGTTTTCCCGCGCCGGCGGCTTCCTCCAGCCGCTTCCGGCTTTTCTCCAGGTGCTCCAGTATCCATTTCTGTTTCTTCCGGATCAGATCCTCCACGGCGCTCCGGGGGGTACCCCGCGGCGCCCGGATGATCAGATTTCCCTGCCGGATTTCCAGGCCCAGGCTTCTGCGCGCGCTGTAGACCACCTGATATTTCAGATCCATTCTCCGTTCCCTCTGCGTTTCTCCGCGGGCCTGCGTCCTTCGGCCCGCCGCTGTTTCCGCGCCTCCGGTCCGCGTTTTCGCGCTGCGGCGGCTTCCGGGGTTATCTCTCCCGGTATTTCCGCATCCTCTTCTCCAGGACGTCCTTTTTCGCCACGGACCAGCCGAAGAAGCCGATCACTTCCCCCAGCTTCTGATACAGCCCGTGGTTATAGGCAATCAGCCCGGCCCGCTCCAGCCGGAGACTTCCGTTCCCGTCCATCAGATCCTTCCGGACCTCCACCGCCAGAACCTCTCCCAGGAAAAGGTCGTGGCTGCCCAGGGGAATGATCTGCCGGACGCGGCAGCTCAGGCTGACCGGCGCTCCGTCCGCCGCGGGCGCGAAGCGCATTTTCTCCGCCGGACGGTACCGGATCCCCGCAGCCTCCGCCTTGTCCAGATCCCGGCCGCTGCGGACGCCGCAGAAATCCACGGCCCTGCACATTCCCTCATCCGCGAGATTCACCACGAATTCCTCCGAGTCCCGGATCATCGCATGGGAGAACCGTTCCTTCCGCAGGCTTACGGAAACCATCGGCGGCTCCGAGTTGACCGTCCCCGCCCAGGCCGCGGTTACCAGATTGCGCCGCTCCGGATGATCCTTCTCCGCGCAGCTGACCAGCACCACCGGGGTCGGATTCAGCAGCGTGCACGGCGGCAGCGTCTCGTATCCGTTTCTTCCCGTGTTTCCGTTCATTTTGTTCCTCCGTTTTGCCCGCGTTCCGCGGTTTTCTTCCTGATCTTACGGGAATGCCCTTCTTCTGTCAACCGGATTCTTTGTTCCGGCCGGCTTCTTTCCGACCCGGAGTCCGC
>ONXY01000394.1 GCA_900321945.1 uncultured Eubacteriales bacterium
CAGCAGGTATTCGCAGGCCTTGGTGCCGTAGTGGCTCCAGCCCAGGATCGTGGAGAAGGCGAACAGCGCGATGGAGACCGCGATGAACCCGGAGCCGAGCACGCCGAAGCGCTGCTCGAACACCGTGGCGACCAGGTCGTTCTTGGTCAGCCCGCTGAAGGCTTCCGCGACCGCGCCGGTCTGCAGGTTGATGATTCCGGAGGAAAGGATGGCGAAGGCGGTCAGGGTGCAGACCACGATCGTGTCCGCGAACACCTCGAAAATGCCCCACATACCCTGCTTCACGGGTTCCTTGACGTTGGAGTTGGAGTGTACCATAACCGAGGAGCCGAGGCCGGCCTCGTTGGAGAAGACGCCGCGCTTCATGCCCCATTCGACAGCCAGCTTGATGCCGTAGCCCACGACGCCGCCGGCGGCCGCCTCCATGCCGAAGGCGCCCCTGAAGATCGCGGAGAACACGGAGCCGACCTGGGTGATATTGATGAAAAAGATCGCGACGGTTCCGATCATGTACAGAATCACCATGAAGGGAACGATCTTCTCCGTGACCGCGGCGATCCGCTTCAGGCCGCCGACGACCACCAGGCCCACCAGGATCATCACCGCCGCGCCGGTCACCCACGTCGGGATGCCGAACACGTTCAGCATGTTGCCGGAGATCGCGTTCACCTGGGTCATGTTGCCGATGCCGAAGGCGGCGATCAGGCAGAACACGGAGAACAGCACCGCGAGAACTTTGCCCAGCGCGCCGCAGCCCTTCTTCGCGCCCAGTCCGTCGCGCAGGTAGTACATGGCGCCGCCGGACCATTCGCCGTTTGAGTTCTTGCGGCGGTAATAAATGCCCAGCACATTCTCGGAATAGTTGGTCATCATGCCCAGAAAGGCCATGACCCACATCCAGAACACGGCGCCGGGACCGCCCGCCAGGATGGCGCCGGAAACGCCGACGATGTTGCCCGTGCCCACCGTAGCCGCCAGCGCGGTGCAAAGGCTCTGGAACTGCGAGATGCTCTTGTCCCGGGTATGGGACGTAACCTGTTTGTCGCGGAACACCGCGCCGATGGTTTTCTTCATCCAGTGGCCGAAATGCGTCACCTGGAACACCTTCGTCAGCACGGTCATCAGCACGCCGACAAAGGCGAGCAGCGCCAGGGCGGGCACGCCCCATACGACGCCGTTCACCGCGTCGTTCACTTTCGCGACGGAGTCCAGGAATCCTCCGCCGGCTTCCTCCGCCGCGGCCGCTGCCGTCAGCGCCGTACATCCGAGCAGAGCTCCCGCCGTTACGATCCTTTTCTTCATGCCATATCCCGCCTTTCCGGCTTTTTTATGGGGGAAAGTTTACAGCCCCGCCGCTCCGCTTGTCAATTCCTTCAGGCGTTCAAAACATTGAAAATACAAGCCGGGGAGGCGCGCACGGGCGGCAGGCCGCCGGATCATCCCGCGGAAAAAAACGCGGAGCCGGACCTGCCCCGCTTGTGCTTCGCGGCCGTATGCGGTACAATCAGCAAGCTCAGACAAAAAAGCACAGGCCTGTTCCTTTTCCGTCCGGGCAGGATCTGATAGAATCCGGGTCAGAAGGATAATTGGAGGTTTCTGCCATGCGGTACGGGTATTTCGACGACGCCGCCCGGGAATACGTGATCGACCGGGTCGACGTACCGGTGTCCCTGACCAACTATCTCGGCACCCAGCGCATGGGCGCCGTGATTTCCCACAACGCGGGAGGCTACTGCTGGCTGGACAGCCCGCAGCATCACCGGATCACCCGGTTCCGTCCCAACGGCGTTCCCATGGACTGGCCGGGGCATTACGTGTACCTCCGGGACGATGAGAACGGCCGTTACTGGTCCCTCAGCTGGCAGCCGGTCGGGCTCCCGCCGGAGGAAGCGGAATACGAAGTCCGGCACGGCCTCAGCTATTCGGTCTTCCGCTGTTTCCGCGACGGGATCCGGGCCTCTCAGACCCTTTTCATCCCCCGGGAGGAAGGCGGGGAGGATCCGGTGGAGATCTTCGACGTCCGGATCCGCAACGAGTCGGACCGCTCCCGCTCCCTCAGCGTTTTCGGATATGTGGAATTCTCCTTCCATGAAATCGACATGGACAACCAGAATTTCCAGATGAGCCTCTACGCGGCGGGTTCTCACTACGAGGAAGACGCCTGCCTGTGCGAGCTGCATTACGAGCCGGGCGCGTACCAGTTCTTCGCCGGAAACTTCGTTCCGGACGGGCACGAGGGCGTCCGGGAGGCCTTTATCGGCGCCTATCGCACGGAGCGGGATCCCGCGGGGGTTTCTTCCGGAAAGCTCGGCGGCTCCGCGGAGCTGGGGGGCAACCCCTGCGGCGCGCTGCGGAAAAAGCTGGTTCTGAAACCCGGGGAGGAAGCCCGCGTCCTCTTCTATCTGGGCACCGGCCGGGGGGACGCCGCCCGCCGCGCGCGGGAAAAGTACGGCGAAGCCGGAACGGACAGGGCCTTCGCGGACCTGAAAGCCTTCTGGGACCGGAAGCTCTCCGCCCTGCAGGTCCGCACCCCCCATGAAAACATGAACCGTTCCCTGAACATCTGGAA
>ONXY01000496.1 GCA_900321945.1 uncultured Eubacteriales bacterium
AACGTATTCCGAAAACCGTACGGCAAGGGTGACCTTGCTGATCACATCCCGCCGCTGGTGGGCCTGAAGCAGACTGCTCCTGTAGGCAAACAGCCAGTACGTCACCACCGTGTTTCCCAGGTTCATCAGGTACAGGACGTACAGGTTCATGCCGGGGGGAAGGCCGCCGCTGATGAGGTTCGGCAGAACGGGCATCAGAAGCAGCCCCACCGCCGCGACCGCCAGACCGATAATCCGGTAAAGGGTACGGTACAGACGCAGCAGGGCGCAGATGGCGGGGGCGTCGTCCTCGGCGATCGGCCTGTACATGCTGAACACCATCGCGCTGCCCACGCCGAGCTCCGCCAGGTTCAGAAACGTCAGGAGCGACTTGAACAGGCCGTTCAGCCCCAGGTATTCGGTTCCCAGACAGTGCAGCATGACGGAGCGTATGACGAAAGGAAACAGCATATTGACCATTTCCAGCGTTCCGTCAAACACAATGTTCCTTGCCGCGTTTTTGGTGCGTTCAAGCTTCATACCGTTTGCCGCGATCCTTTCACGATTGGATTTCCGAAGATTCCCGGCGGGGCGCTCTCCGCCGCGCGTCCGGGCTCAGCCGTCCAGCAGTTTTCTGTACAGTTCCGCGGTCTGCGCCGTAATATCCTTCCATGTGTATTTGGAGGAAACCACTTTCCGGGCTTCGGCACGGTGCGCCTCCGCTTTCGCGGGATGATCGCACAGATCCTGGAGCGTTTCCCGCAGGGCTTCCACGTTCCCGCGGGGGAAGGTGAAGCCGGAGCCGTCCATGACGTCCGCGCATTCCCCGATATCGGAGGTCACGCAGCAGCATCCGTAATTCATGGCCTCCAGCAGCGTAAGCGGCATCCCTTCCAGATCGCTGGGCAGCACGTACAGGTACGCGTTGCTGTACAGTTCCTCCATGATGAGGCCCTGCTGGAAGCCGGTGAAAATGACGGAGGGGGAGCCCCCGGCCATGTCATACAGCTGCCGCACGTAATCATCCGTGTCCGACGTGCCGCCGACGATCACCAGCTTCTTGTCCGTCCGGAGCATCTGATAGGCTTTGATAAGGTAATGAATCCCCTTTTCCGGAACCAGACGGCCCAGGAACAGAATGTATTCCCGGGGCCTGAGGCCGAACCGCTCTGTGATCCCGTCGGCGGGCCGGATCTCCGCCGGGTCGATGCCGTTGGGAATCAGCACCGTTTCCCGCCCGTATTTTTCGCGGAAATACGTCTGTACGCCGCTGCTCAGCACGATGATGCTGTGGGCATGGCGGACGGCCGCTTTTTCGCCCCGCATGATGTACGCGGAAGCGAATTTCCCCCATTTCTGGCGCATGTGATCCAGCCCGTGAACCGTAACCACGATCTTTTTGCCGAACAGCCTCGGCAGCCAGCAGAGGACGCACGGCCCCTCCGTGTGGAAATGTATCAGATCACAGCGGCTGAAGGAGGCCATCACCGTCGCGAAGACGGAGGAAGTCATGGCCGCCAGTCCGCGGCGGTCCACGGTCGGCGTCCAGACCAGGCGGACGCCCCGGTACTCCCGCGGCAGCTTTCCGTCTTTCCGCAGCGGCCCGGCCTGCTTGACCGTCCGGTTGTAACAGGTCACATCGTAACCGATTTCCGCGAGACGCGGCGCGAGACTGCCGACGACGACCTCGACCCCGCCGTCTCTGGAAGGGATGAATTTATGACCGATCATCGCGATCCGTCCGGGTGCTTTCCGCATATCTCCATTCCGTCCTTTCGCAACAGATGCACGGCCGGTCCGTCAGGCCCGCGGCCGGGATCCGGAATACGCGCGGGCCGCCATTTCCAGATAAATCTCCTGAAGCTTCCGCGCTTCCGTGTGTATGTCGTATCCTGCCTGACGGACGACGTCCACTCCCCGGCTCCGATCCGTTCCGGACCGTCCTGCTGCGAGAATCTCTCCGGCCCATTCCGCGTCGCCCGCGGCGAGAGAAACCCTGCGCGCCTCCGGAGAGAGCAGAACCTCGTCCGTGACCCGGTCGGAGAAAACGCACGGCAGCCCGGCCGCCTGCGCTTCGATGCCGACCACCGGAAGCCCCTCAAACAGCGAAGGCAGCACGAAGCAGTCCATCGCCTGATACCATTCGCTGACGTCGGCCATCTGGCCCAGGAAGAGCGTTTTGTCCTGAATCCCGACAGCGCCGGCCTTCTCCCTCACGGACTGTTCCAGCTCGCCTGTGCCGATCAGGACGAGACGGGCTTCGGGAACGGTTTTCACGATTTCCGCGAAGATATCCAGCAGGCGGCTGTGATTCTTCTGAACGTTGAACCTGCCCACGTGGCCGATCACAAAGCAGTCCGTCAGGCCGTGAAGCTGCCTCCGGCGTTCGCGGACATCCTGCCGGAATCCGAACCGCGGCACGTCGACCGCGTTGCGCAGGATGAAGCCGGACGCGTTCCAGCGCTCTTTTCCGTAGTAGTATATCCCCGCGTCCCTGCCGCAGCTCCAGTAATCCGTCGCCGCGCCGGGAAGCAGCCGCTTGCAGACCAGCTTCAGAGGATACTTGTAATCCCGGATGATCCGCGTGTTGTGCGCGTGCGCGATCCGAACCCGCACCCCGGCGTCTTTGGCGCTCCGGAGGGCGTAATACCCCATGGCCTCGTTATGCGCGTGGACGATTCTGATGTCGGGATCGGCGCGCAGCAGATCCGCCACGTATTTCCTGTACTGAGGGAAATGCAGGGGATTAAGACCCGGGCTCACGAAAACCCGTCCTCCCATGGCGCGTATCTCTTCGTCGTATTCCCCCGGATCCGGCTTGTTGGCCAGAAAGTCAAACTGGATCCGGCTCCGGTCGATCTCCCGGTAATAGTTCATCAGCATGGTCTCAATTCCCGCGCGCGCCATATTGCTGACGGAATGCAGCACACGAAGCATTTTTCCCGATTCCTCCCGTTATTCTTCTGACTGCCGGCCCCCGCGACGGACGCGCGGATCCGGCGCGCCGCTCACTCCCCGCTGTCCATCCGGCGGAGAATCTGATAAGTCCGCTCGCAGTTCCGCTCATCCCGGGACGGATAAAAAGCGTCCAGGCGGTCCCTGTATTCCTTCTTCATCCGGAAATCATCCGCGGCGCATTCACAGACGGCGTCCACCAGCGCCTCCTCCGTCATGACGACGGGGCCGAAGCCATGCTTCTCATAGGAGAAATAGCCCTCCTGGTAATGGTATTTCCGGAACTCCTCCATATCGAACTGGTAATAGATCACCGGCTTTTCCATATAGCCGGCATCGAAAAACACGCTGGAATAATCCGTAATCAGCAGACAGCAGCGCATCAGCAGCGTCTGGACGTCGTAATTCCGCCAGCCCGCCAGGACGACCCGTTCCGACGGCGACCTGAATTTGTCCAGCTCGTCCTGCAGCTCAATATGAGGATAGAAAATCAGCCTGAGATCACGCTCCTCCAGGAGGCGGAGCAGGCGGGGGTTTTCCAGCATGGACTGAAACTGCCGGTAAAAGGCTGTTTCATAAAACCGTTCCCCCCGGGGATAGTCCGAGCCGCGCCAGGTCGGCATGACCAGAATCTCGCCGGAAGGAGCGTTTCCCCGGATGAGATTGTCGAAACGGCACAGCCCCGTGTACTGAACGACCCCCTCCGGGAAACCGAACCGCGAAACAAGGTAATCGTATTCCAGCTTTCCGCCGCTGGCGAAGAAATCGACTTTCAGG
>ONXY01000187.1 GCA_900321945.1 uncultured Eubacteriales bacterium
CACGGGCTTCTGCGCAAGGGCGAGAGCGATCAGGTCTGCCATGTTTTCAGCCATCTCTTCCCGGTGCGCTTCATCCGGGCGGACGCCGCGGACCGGTTCTTCGCGGATCTGAAGGGCGTCGTTGACCCGGAGGAAAAGCGGCACATCATCGGCCGGGACTTTATCGAGGTTTTCAAAAAGGAAGCGGCGTCCCTGGGCCGGATGGACTACTTCGCGCAGGGAACGATATACCCGGACGTGATCGAGAGCGGCCAGGGAACCAACGCCGCGGTCATCAAGAGCCACCACAACGTGGGCGGCCTGCCGAAGGAGCTGGGCTTCACGGAGCTGATCGAACCCCTCCGCATGCTGTTCAAGGACGAGGTCCGCGCGCTGGGCGAGGCCCTGGGCCTGCCGAAGGAACTCGTCCGGCGCCAGCCCTTCCCCGGACCCGGCCTCGCGATCCGGATCATCGGCGAGGTCACGCCTGAGAAGGCGGAAATCGTCCGCGAGAGCGATGCCATCTTCCGGGAGGAGATCGCCGCCGCGGGCCTGGACCGGCATGTGAACCAGTACTTCACGGTCCTGACCGGCGTCCAGAGCGTCGGCGTCATGGGCGACGAGCGCACCTACGACTACACGGTCGCCCTGCGGGCCGTCACCACGGACGATTTCATGACCGCGGACTGGGCGCGGCTCCCCTACGACCTGATCGCCCGCGTTTCCGCCCGCATCGTCAACGAGGTTCCCCATGCCAGCCGCGTGGTGTTCGACGTGACGACCAAGCCCCCGGCGAGCATTGAGTGGGAATAAGCGCCGAAAACGCTGAATATCTTACGGATCATTGCGCTCAGAGGCCTCTTGCGGTGCTCTGATAAAGAACTGATAAGGTTTCCCCGAAAATATCCTGATGCCAAACGGTTCTCTGTTTACAATCTGAAATATATGGTTAAGTTTGCGTCAACATACCCGGATGATGAATTTATGCAGACAGTGTCCGCGCAAATTCATCATGGTCATACAATACAGTGATTATTGACAAAGTAAACAGGACCCCGATCAGCGTGCGTGATCTGAGCTTGACAGAGCAGTAAACAGACAGTAAAATAATTCGAGACAGTAAACGGACAGTAAATCATTTTGAGACAGTAAACGGACAGTAAACGAGAACAGGCAGTAAATCATCCGGATTTCCTGTGCAAGGAGAAAAAGCGATGTCAAATCCGTATACACTGGTCTTCGGGCAGCCGCCACTGGAAATGATTGAACGAAAAGCCCAAATGGAACGAATCATCAGTGAATTCTGCCAGGAGCGACCTTCTAACTATCTGAACCTGGTTACCGGGATCAGGGGATGCGGCAAGACTGTTTTCATCACCCAGATTGCCAACCGGTTACGTGAGAAGAAAGAGTGGATTATTGTCAATTTAAATTCTCAGCGTGAATTACTTACCGCGCTGGCCGCGAAACTGAACAGTGATCTGATACTGAGTAAAATTTTTAAAGAGGCTGAAATCAATCTGCAGGCCTTCGGCTTCGGCGTCGGAATCAAAGGCGCTCCTCCGATCACAGATATCGAAGAAGCGCTGACCCGTATGCTCCGAAGCATTCAAAAGCACAAAAAGCGGGTACTGATCACGATCGATGAAGTAACAAACTCCAAAGATATTCGCATCTTCGCCAGCGCTTTCCAGATTTTCCTCCGGGAAGAGCTTCCGGTGTTCCTGCTGATGACAGGACTGTATAACCATATAGACCGTCTGAGAAATGCGGAAGGCATGACTTTTCTGGAGAGAGCGCCGCGAACGGTCCTTTCTCCGCTGAACTTCACTGCTATGGTCGATAAATATGTGAAAACGCTGAAACTCAAAGAGGATACAGCCACGATGCTTGCCAAAGCAACCAAAGGATACTCTTTTGCTTTTCAAACGATAGGATACTACGCGTGGGAATTCCCGGATCATCTGGATCAGGCGCTGCAAAATGCCAAAGAATACCTGTTTGAGTTTGCCTACCGGAAAATCTGGTCGGAACTCTCAGCACATGACCGGGAGGTAGTTCGGGCAATCCATCAATCCAACACGGGCGAAATTGCCCGGGTGCGCGGAATCCTGAACTGGACAAGCAACCAATTCAATCCATACCGGGACCGTCTCATCAAATCCGGCGTGATCTCCGGTGTGCAAACCGGGTATGTGGAATTGGTTCTTCCCTGGTTGGGTGAATACGCAATGTCTGTCCTGGACAGCAGAAACTGAAACTATGAAAGAAACAATCAATAGCATTCCAATGCCCGCTATGGGAGAAAACCGATGAAGACAGTCGAGATCCTGGGAGCGAACCGCTTTGAAACCTTTTCCCGAACCCGCGCGGGGAGCCGGGCCGTGGTCGTCCGGGACGGAATGATCCTGCTTTCCCACGAAACCATAACGGGCTGGTGGCTGGTTCCCGGCGGAGGCATGGAGGAGGGCGAAACGCCGGAAGCATGCTGTATCCGGGAAACGGAGGAAGAAACGGGTTTCATCGTGAAACCTCTGCGGCAGTTCCTTACGCTGGCCGAATACTATGAGGAATACCGGTATATCAGCCATTATTTCATCTGTGAAATAACCGGAGCGGGGCAGATGCGTCTGACGGACGCGGAAAAACGCCGGGGGCTCGAGCCGCGGTGGCTTCCGCTGCAGGAGGCGGTCGGTATTTTTTCCCGCCATCAGGAGTACGCCGCCGTCAGCGAGGAAAAACGGGGCTCCTATCTGCGGGAATATACCGCTCTCCGGGAGTATCTGGCCTTCCGGCCATAACTTTCTGAATCCGCCGCGGGAGAGCACGGAAAGTCGGGCGTCCGCTTTCCCGTTCTGATATACTGACCACGCAGCGGAAAGGAGCGGTCGCGGTGCAGGGATGGATTGAAGGGCTTCAGCGTTCAATCGACTATATTGAACGGCATCTGACGGATGAACCGGACATGGAGGAGATCGCCGGACAGGCGGCGCTGTCTCCCTTCTATTACCAGCGCATCTTCGGCGCTCTGTGCGGGATGACCGTCGGCGAATACATCCGCGCGCGCAGGATGTCGCAGGCGGCCCAGGAACTGGCGCGCACAAACGCGAAGGTGATCGATACCGCGCTCAGGTACGGCTATGATTCGCCGGACAGCTTCACCAGGGCCTTCCTGCGCTTTCACGGCGTTTCCCCGTCCGGAGCCCGGGAACCCGGCGCGCCTCTGCGTTTCTTCGCGCCGCTGCATATCAGAATAACACTGGAGGGCGGAAGCATGATGGATTACCGTATTACCGAAAAAGCGCCGTTTACCATTGTCGGCGTGAAAAGACCGTTCAACTCGGATACCAGTTATGAGGAAATCCCGAAATTCTGGAACGAATGGCTGGCAAAGGGCGAAGACCGTCCGGTCCGGGGAACCTTCGGCGTATGCGCCGATATGAAGGGAAAGGACTTTGACTACTGGATCGCGGATCTGTACTTTCCCTGGGAGGACGTTCCGGAAGGATGCGAAACCCGGGTGATTCCCGGAAGCCTGTGGGCTCAGTTCCCCTGCACCGTCAGGACGCTGCAGGATACGAACACGAAGATCTGGTCGGAGTGGCTTCCCGCGCTGCAGGGATACGCGCTGGCGGGAGAATACGATATTGAGGTCTACCTCCCGCCGGAAGAAGGCTCCGGCGACATGAAAGTGTACATCTGGGTCCCGCTGAAGCAGGCGTAACGCAGCCGCGGCGGCCGCCTGATACGGCGGCCGCTTTTTCAGGCCCCCGCGGCCGATCCGGACCGGCTGTCAGCCGGTAAAGCGCGGACAGGACCGGTCGCGGCGGAAGCGCCTGCCGCGGAAAATGCCGCCAGCCTGCAGGACACTCCCCTTCCGGAACCGAACTCTATATTTATGGATATAAGAACAAACAGGCTGGGGGGAGGATCATGATGCAGCATAACAATCCGTTTCTTCAGGCACAGGCTTCAGACCACCGTTTCATTACCATGGGTGAAATCATGCTGCGGCTGACGCCGCCGAACTACGACAAAATCCGGGTAGCCACCAGCTTTGAAGCCAGCTACGGCGGGTCCGAAGCCAATATCGCCCTCGCGCTGGCAAATCTGGGAACGGACGCCACCTTCTTTTCGGTCGTTCCGGACAACAGCCTCGGGAAAAGCGCCGTCCGCGCCCTCCGCTCCAACGACGTGCACTGCTCGCCCGTCATTCTGTCCACTCCGCAGGAAACGCCTTCCCACCGGCTCGGAACCTATTACCTTGAAACAGGCTACGGCATCCGTCCCAGCAAGGTGATCTACGACAGGAAGCATTCGGCCATTACGGAATATGATTTTTCCGGGGTGGATCTGCGCGCCCTGCTGAAGGATTTCACCTGGCTGCACCTTTCCGGAATCACGCCCGCCCTGGGGCCGGGCTGCGCCGAACTGGTGCTGAACATGCTGAAAACCGCGAAGGAACTCGGCCTGACGGTTTCCTTCGACGGCAATTTCCGCTCTACGCTGTGGAGCTGGGAGGAGGCCCGGGATTACTGCACCCGGTGCCTTCCGTATGTGGACGTGCTGCTCGGAATCGAGCCGTACCATCTGTACAGGGATCCCGAAAACCCGGCCCTCGGGGACTGGAAGGACGGCGTTCCGCTTCAGCCCGCCTACGAGGAGCAGGATGAAATTTTCCGCGCCTTCGTCCGGACGTATCCGAATCTGAAATGCATCGCCCGCCACGTCCGCTACGCGCATTCCGGATCGGAAAACAGCCTGAAGGCCTTTATGTGGTACGACGGGCATACCTTTGAAAGCAAGCAGTTCACCTTCACGATTCTGGACCGGGTGGGCGGCGGCGACGCCTTCGCGTCCGGCCTGATCTATGCCATGATGCATGAGGACCGGCCCATGGAGATTCTGAATTTCGCGGTCGCTTCCAGCGTCATCAAGCACACGATCCACGGGGACGCCAATATTATCGACGACGTGCAGACAATCAAAAACCTGATGAATATGAATTACGATATCAAGCGGTAACCCGCCCGCGTCTCCGGAAGCGGGCAGCGTGGAAAACATCACGGAACGGCGGGCTCCTTTTCAGCGGCTTACCGTCCGAGCAGCTGCTCCGCCTGGGCGGAGGCTTCCGCTGTTTCAACCGTCGGAGCGTCGGGATAATCCGTCGTCACCGGGAGCGGCAGGCTCTGCATGTATTCGTGCATGGCCTCCGCGACCCGTTTGCTGTTGGCCACCGCCTCCACCACCGTGCGCGCGCCGCTGGCGGCGTCTCCCGCCGCGAACACGCCCGGGCGGCTGGTATGCCCGTCTTCGTCCACGGTCAGGAGGCCGCTCCGGACGGTATCGATTCCTTTGGTGGTCGTCACCAGATTGCTTTCCGCTCCCTGGCTGACCGCGATAATCACGCCTGTGCACGGATACAGCATTTCCGTTCC
>ONXY01000276.1 GCA_900321945.1 uncultured Eubacteriales bacterium
CCCGCCAGGCGCAGCCAGGGGCTCAGGTCGCTGGCCACCCGCGTCCGGACGATCCGGCTCTGATGCCGGCCGATCGTGTTGAAGGTCAGGGTCGGGCAGTGTTCGTTCGTCTCCAGGATTTTTCCGAAAGGCACCAGCCCCAGCTTGATCAGGGCCTGGAACCCGTTGCAGATGCCGCACATGAGGCCGTCGCGCCTCTCCAGCAGCTCCGTCACGCATTCCTTCACCTCCGGATTCCGGAAGAAGGCGGTGATGAACTTGGCGCTGCCGTCGGGCTCGTCCCCGCCGGAGAATCCGCCGGGAATAAAGATGATCTGGCTCTCCCGGATTTTCGCGGCGAAAGCCCCCGCGCTGCGGACGATATCCTCCGGCGTGCGGTTGCGCACCACGAAGATTTCCGCCTCCGCGCCGGCGTCCTCCACGGCCCGGGCGCTGTCGTACTCGCAGTTCGTGCCCGGGAAGGCGGGAATCAGCACCTTCGGCCTCACGACCCGGACCGCCGGCGCGAGCCGGGTTTTCGAGTCGTAGAGGACAGCCTCCGTCCGGTCCTCCGGCCGGGTCCGCGTTCCGAACTCCGCGGCCTTCCGTCTGGCCGCCCCGTCCCATTCCGGGTTCAGGGTGGGATACACGCTTTCCAGCCGGTCCCGGTATCCGGCGTAAACCTCGGCCAGGCTGACCGAGGATCCCCGCCAGGTGAAGCCCGGCCGTCCGCCGGCCTGCACGCGTCCCAGCAGCCTGCCCACGGGCAGGTCTCCGCTCAGTTCCGCGACAAAGCCGCCGTACCGGCACTCAAAAAGCTCCTCCAGGCTCCAGGTTTCGGAGAAAACCAGCCCCAGCCCGTTGCCGAAGCCCATCTTCATGACGGACGCGGCGGGTCCGCCCGGCTCCGCCGCCCGGCAGGACACGATCTTCCCCTGCCGGATCAGATCCGTGATCTGGGCGAACAGCGCCAGCAGGGAGGACGTCACCGGCAGGCCCTGCGCGTCCCGCTCCGGCTCCAGCACGACCACGGGGTGGCCGGGCTGCTTCAGCTCGGAGGAAATGATCTCCCCGGTCTTCCCGGCGGTCACCGCGAAGGAGACCAGCGTGGGCGGCACGTCCAGGTTTTCAAAGGTTCCGGACATGGAGTCCTTCCCGCCGATCGCCGCGGCGCCGAGATTCATCTGGGCGTCGAACGCGCCGAGCAGGGCCGCCAGGGGTTTGCCCCAGCGCTTTCCGTCCGTTCCGGGCTTCTCGAAATACTCCTGGAAGGTCAGGTACACGTCCTCATAGGCGGCGCCGGAGGCGATCAGCTTGCACACGCTGTCCACCACCGCCAGATACGCCCCGTGATAGGGGCTTTCGGAGGTCAGGTACGGGTCGTATCCCCAGGACATCAGCGTACAGTCGTCCGTGTGTCCCTTTTCCAGGCTCACCTTCTGCACCATGGCCTGGACGGGCGTCAGCTGATACACCCCGCCGAAGGGCATCAGCACGGAACCGGCTCCGATAGTGGAGTCGAAACGCTCCGACAGGCCCTGCCGGGAGCAGATCCTGAGGTCTTCCGCCATGCGGCGCATTCCCTCGGCGAAATTCTCAGGGCAGGCGCCGGCCCGTCCCGCGGGCCGGGACTTCTCCGGCGTGATGACCGTGTGCTTCGGCGCGCCGTTGGAGTTCAGGAAAGCCCGGCTGACGTTCACGATGGACTTTCCGTTCCAGTTCATCACCAGGCGGGGCTCTTCCTTCACCACGGCCACGCGCGTGGCCTCCAGGTTCTCCTCCGCCGCCAGGGCGAGGAAGGCCTCCTCGTCCTCCGGCGCGACGACGACGGCCATCCGCTCCTGGCTTTCGGAAATGGCAAGCTCCGTTCCGTCCAGGCCGTCGTACTTCTTCGGCACCGCGTTCAGGTCGATCTCCAGCCCGTCCGCCAGCTCGCCGATCGCCACCGAAACGCCGCCGGCGCCGAAATCGTTGCACCGCCGGATCAGTCTCGACGCCGCGGGATTGCGGAACAGCCGCTGCAGCTTCCTTTCCTCCGGCGCGTTGCCCTTCTGCACCTCCGCGCCGCAGGTTTCCACGCTGTGCGCGTTATGCGCCTTGGAGGATCCGGTGGCGCCGCCGATGCCGTCCCGGCCGGTGGCCCCGCCCAGCAGGATCACCACGTCCCCGGGAACCGGCCGTTCCCGGCGGACGTTCGCCTGGGGCGCCGCCGCGATCACCGCGCCGATCTCCATGCGCTTCGCGGCGTATCCTGGATGATACAGCTCGTCCACGATGCCCGTGGCCAGGCCGATCTGATTGCCGTAGGAGGAATACCCCGCCGCGGCGGTGGTCACCAGCTTCCGCTGGGGCAGCTTGCCCGGAATCGTCTCCTCCACGGGCCGCGTCGGATCCGCGGCGCCGGTCACCCGCATGGCGCCGTACACGTACGCCCGGCCGCTGAGCGGATCCCGGATGGCTCCGCCGATACAGGTGGCCGCGCCGCCGAAAGGCTCGATCTCCGTGGGATGGTTGTGGGTTTCGTTCTTGAACAGCAGCAGCCAGGGCTCCTTCCGCCCGTCCCGCTCCACGTCCATTTTCACGGTGCCGGCGTTGATCTCCTCGCTCTCGTCCAGTCTGTCCAGCTGTCCGCGCTTTCTCAGAACCTTCGCCGCCGTCGTGGCCAGATCCATGAGGCACAGGGGCTTCCCTTCCCGGCCCAGCTCCTTCCGGGCCGCGAGATACCGGTCCCAGGCGCCCTGCAGGACGTCGTCCTCAAAGGAGACCCGGTCGATCTCCGTCAGGAACGTGGTATGCCGGCAGTGATCGCTCCAGTAGGTGTCCAGCATCCGGATCTCCGTGATCGTGGGCTCCCGGCCTTCGGAACGGAAGTATTCCTGGCAGAAGGCGGCGTCGTCCGCGTCCATGGCCAGGCCGTAATCCGCCGCGAAGCGCTCCAGCCCCGCCCGGTCCAGAGCGGTGAAGCCGTCCAGAACCGCCACCTCCGTGGGGATCCGGTATTCGGTCCGCAGGGTCGCGGGCTTCTCCAGCGAGGCCTCCCGGGCCTCCACCGGGTTGATGACGTACTTCCGGATTTCCGCGGTTTCCTCCGCGCTCAGATTCCCGTAGAGCAGGTATACCCGCGCGCTGCGGATCAGGGGGCGCTCCCCCTGGCTCAGAAACTGGACGCACTGGGCCGCGGAATCCGCCCGCTGGTCGAACTGCCCCGGCAGATACTCCACGGCGAACACCGCCGCGGCGCCTTCCGCGTCGAAGTCCGGCGAGGCGGTGTCCAGCTGCGGCTCGGACAGCACCTCCCGCACCGCCAGATCAAACAGCTCCGGCGTGATGTTCTCCAGATCGTAACGGTTCAGGAGGCGGACCTTCTCCAGACTCCCGACGCCCAGAAAGGTCCGCGCGTCGTTCAGCAGCGCCCGGGCCTCGTTGTCCAGCCCCGGTTTCTTCTCCACAAAGATCCTGTAGACCATGTCTTTTCCCCCAGTCTTTTTCCGTTTCGGTTTTCAGACCCCGGCGGCCAGCGCCCGGCCGCCGATGTCCCGGCGCATGTACCGGTTCTCAAAGGAAATCCTGTCCGCCAGGGCGTACGCCGCGCCGACGGCTTCCTTCAGCGTGTCCGCCACGGCGGTGACGCCCAGCACCCGTCCGCCGGAGGTCGTCAGCTTTCCGTCCTTCTCCGCCGCGCCGGCGGCATAGACGTGAGGAAGGACGTCCTCCGGGATCGTGATTTCGTATCCCTTTTCATAATGCCCCGGATAGCCCTTTGAGGCCAGGATGACGCAGCAGGCGCAGGCGTCCCGGAAGCGCACGGGACATTCCGCCAGCCGGCCCTCCGTCACCGCCCGCATGACCGTCAGCAGGTCGCTTTCCAGCAGGGGCAGCACCACCTGGGTTTCCGGGTCGCCGAAGCGGCAGTTGTATTCGATGACCTTCGGGCCGTCCTTTGTGATCATCAGCCCGAAATACAGGCAGCCCCGGAACTCCCGTCCTTCCTCCTTCATGGCCCGGACCGTGGGCAGGAAAATCTCCCGCATGCATCTTTCCGCCACGTCGGGGGTGTAGTACGGATTCGGCGCCACGGTTCCCATGCCGCCGGTGTTCAGGCCCGTGTCCCCGTCCCCGGCCCGCTTGTGGTCCATGCTGGAAACCATGGGAACCACCGTGGTTCCGTCCGTGAAGGACAGCACCGACACCTCCGGTCCCTCCAGGAACTCCTCGATCACGATCCGGTCCCCGCTCTTCCCGAACTTTTTGTCCTCCATGATCTCCCGGACCGCCGCGAACGCCTCCTCCCGGGTCATGGCGATGATCACGCCCTTCCCCAGGGCCAGGCCGTCCGCCTTGACCACCGTGGGAACCGGCGCGGTCTCCAGATACCGCAGGGCGGCCTCCGGGCTGTCGAACACCTCGTAGGCCGCGGTGGGAATGCCGTACTTTTTCATCAGGTTCTTGGCGAACACCTTGCTGGCCTCGATAATCGCGGCGTTCTTCCTGGGCCCGAAGCAGGGAATTCCCTCCGCCTCCAGCGCGTCCACGCAGCCCGCCGCCAGCGGATCGTCCGGCGCCACCACGGCGTAGCCGATCCCGTGCTCCCGGGCGAAGGAAACGATGCCCGGAATGTCCGCCGCGCTCACCGGCGCGCACACCGCGTCCCTCGCGATGCCGCCGTTTCCCGGCAGGGCGTAGATCACCTCCGCCTCCGGATTCTTCTTCAGCGCCCGGATGATCGCGTGCTCGCGGCCGCCGCCGCCCACAACCATGATTTTCATGCGGTTTCCTCCCTGTCCGTTTTCCGTTTCTCCCGGAACGGGTTCCCTGTCAGTGATGGAACAGGCGCATATGCGTGAAGCACATCGTCATTCCGTACGCGTCCGCGCATTCGATGACCGCGTCGTCCCGGATGGATCCGCCGGGCTCGGCGACGTATTTCACGCCGCTGTGGGCCGCCCGCTGAATGTTGTCGCTGAAGGGGAAGAACGCGTCGGATCCCAGGGCGGCGCCGTGCCGGGTCGCGAGGAACGCGGCCTGCTCCTCCCGGGTGAAGGGCTCCGGACGGGCCGTGAAATACTTCTGCCAGTTCCCGTCCGCGCAGACATCCTCCTCATTCTGGTTGATGTAGCCGTCCACGGCGTTGTCCCGTTCCGGCCGTCCCAGATCCTCCCGGAACGGAAGGTTCAGCACCTTCTCATGCTGCCGCAGGAACCAGGTGTCCGCCTTGCCGCCCGCCAGGCGCGTGCAGTGGATCCGGCTCTGCTGCCCGGCGCCCACGCCGATGGCCTGTCCGTCCACGGCGTAGCAGACGGAGTTGGACTGGGTGTATTTCAGCGTGATCAGGGACACGATCAGATCCCGGACCGCGGAATCCGGCAGATCCCTGTTCTTCGTCACGATATCGGAAAGCAGGTCCCGGCCGATGCGGAAATTGTTCCGCCCCTGCTCGAAGGTAATGCCGAAAACCTGTTTCCGCTCCTGCTCCTCAGGCACGTAGTCCGGGTCGATCTGAACGATGTTGTAGTTTCCCTTCCGCTTGGTCTTCAGGATTTCCAGCGCCTCCGGATCGTATCCGGGAGCGATGACGCCGTCGGAAACCTCCCGCTTCAGCATCAGCGCCGTGGTCACGTCGCAGGGCTCGCTGAGGGCCGCCCAGTCCCCGAAGGAGCACATCCGGTCCGTGCCCCGGGCCCGGGCGTAGGCGCAGGCCAGAGG
>ONXY01000557.1 GCA_900321945.1 uncultured Eubacteriales bacterium
CAGCGGATGGACCGGGTGGCCCAGTACATCGACACGGATGTGGACACGATCATCAGCGCGCGGGACCGGATGAGCAAGAACCGGGAGAGCCTGGCGGAACTGCTGGGCATCAGCTCGGACGGCCGGAGCGTGGACGACGTCTTCTGGGAAGCCGGCGAAAAGCTCAAGAGCATGGGCGAAGGGTTCGACCAGAACGAAGCCGCCATGAAGATCTTCGGCCGGAGCTGGCGCGAACTGCTGCCGCTGTTTACGGCGGGCCGGGAAGAATACGAAGCGCTGATGGAGAGCCAGAACGTACTGAGCGCGGAACAGATCGAAAAGCTGGCGAAGGCGGACGACGCGTTTCAGAGCGTGCAGCAGCAGGCGCAGATGCTGGTCAATCAGTTCTGGGCCGACAACGCGGACAAGATCACGGAGCTGCTGCAGTGGATTATTGACAACAAGGACGGCGTGGTGGCCGCCCTGGCGGCGATCGGCGGGGCCTTCGGCATGCTGAAGCTGGGCGACGTCGCCCTGGATATCGCGAAGGTCGTGAAGGGCTTCCAGGAGCTGGGACTCGGAAAAGGCGGAGGCGGCACCACCGCCACGCCGACCGGAACGCCGACCGTACTGCCGACGGGCGGAACCGGAGGCGCGGGGACAGCGCTGGTGGCCGGGGGCGGCATCTCGAACGGAATCGCGAACTTCATGACCAGCACGGGCGGGATGCTCACCATCGGCAGTTTGATGCTGACGCCGATCATCAGCAAAATCGCCAACGGCACGCTGATTGAGGATCCGGCAAAAGCTGACGGGTTAGACGCGGACACGGCGGCGCTGTTCCAGAAAGCCCTGGGCGGCGGAGTGCCGATCGGCAAAGGGACGAACGTACGGAACGCGCTCACATCCCTATACGGGGGCGGCGGAGCGCCGGTACCGGTTGACCCGGTACCGCCGGAGAACGCGGCGGAGGAACTTTCAAAAGAAATCGGCACGGTACCGGTACCGGTACAGCTGATCGCGAACGGAGGGGGAGGCGCGTTCGCCGGTGGCGGCGGAGGCGGGGGCCAGGCGGATTACTTCATGGATTCGCTTTTCGGATCCTTCCGGCCGGGATACGCCAACGGAATCGCATACGTGCCGAACCGGCGGCTGGCATGGCTGCATCCGGGCGAAACGGTGACGCCGGCGCGGGCCGTGGAGAGCCGGAGCTTCTCCAGCAACCTGTATGTGGAGAAGATGGTGATGAACAACGGAACGGACGCAGCGGGCCTGGCTTCCGCGATGGCGGCAGCCCAGCGGCGGACGATGAGCGGATACGGGAGCTGATTGAAAATGGGAAAACGGCTTTATTTCATCTGGAATGGCGAGGACTGCCGGGCGCACGGCGTACAGCTGGCGGCGGCGGTTCCGATCATCCGGCCGGAGGAGCGCGTGACGCACGTGGAGATTCCCGGACGGAGCGGCGACCTGACTCAGCTCCAGGGGGACGGGATTTATAACTCCTACATCCAGACGGCCACCATCGAGGTGCCGGGCGCGTACAACGTGCGGAAGATCGCCAACTGGCTGAAGGGATCCGGGTACGTGACATTTCACGGGGAACCGGACCGGAGGCAGCCGGCGCGGGTGATCGGCGCGATCACGCTGAACAAGCACAGCAAAAACAGCGACTGGTGGGTCGGCGAGGTGCAGTTTTACTGCCAGCCGCTGAAGGAACTGCTGCAGGAGAAAACAAACGGAATCGCGCCGGGCGGATCCGTGATCAACAGCGGGGACGTGACGGAGATGCCGGACTGGTCATTCCAGGCAACGGCCACCAGCGCAACGATCAGCACCGGAGGGCGGACGCTGGAGATCAACGGGCTGACGGTGGGAAATGAGTACCTGGTGCGGAGCGACGTGCAGATGGTGCTGACGGCGGACCAGCTGACGGATCTGACGGCCAACAGCAGCGGGGAGTTCCCGGTGTTGGCGGAGGGCAGCAACACGGTGACCGGCAGCGGGTGGAGCACGATGACCGTATGGCGGAGGGAACGATTCTTATGATCTGTGTGTACGACATCGGGAACGAAGCCTTTGAGAAGAACGGGGACGCGGTGCTGACTCCGCTGAGCGGAAGCGTGCGGAACGCGGCCGGAGGGAATTACGACCTGCAGATGGTGCATCCGATTGACCCGGACGGGAAATGGAGGCATCTGGTGCCGGGGGCCATCGTCAAGGTGCCGGTACCGGTGGAAACCATTGAGAACA
>ONXY01000289.1 GCA_900321945.1 uncultured Eubacteriales bacterium
CCGGCTGAGCCCGGGAATAATTCATTTAGGATATTCTTATTTTATCAGGGCCGGGAACCGGTGTCAACGGGAGATTTCATCGGAGAGAGCGGTCCGGCCGGCCAGGGCCGCGCTCTTGTGCAGCCGCGGTTTCCGGAGTATAATAAACAAAAACCAGAGAACATATACAGCGGAGCGGGACGGACAGTCTGCTTACGGACGGAGGCGCGTGCCAATGGAGAACAGACGGGGCAGGAACAATCTTTGGGTCGCGGTGATCGGAGGCGCCGTCGTGGCGCTGATCCTGGTTATCGGTACCTTCTGGATGGGCCGAAGCGCAAGCCGGGACACCGCGTCGGCGGTGCATTCCGTCAGCCGGCTCTATCTTGACGAGCTGACGGGACGGCGGGAGCAGGTCGTGGAAGGAAATCTGGAGGGCAAGATCCAGGTAATCCGGATCGCCGTGGATCTGATGACCGAGGATGACCGCAGCGACGAGGAGCATCTGCGCGCTTTCCAGAGCAGGATGAGGGCGCTGTTTCACCTGAACAGATTCGCATTCGTGGACGAGGACGGCCTGATTTACACCGCTGACGGAACCAGAAACGAGATTGACGAATACGACTTCGATTACCGGACGCTCTCCGGTCCCGAGATCTCCGTCAAGGACGTTGAAAGCGAAGACAGAAAGGTGATTATCGCCGTTCCGCTTGACAGGGTTCCCTTCGGCGCAAAAACCCTGGTCACCTGCTTCATGGAAATCAGCATGGACGAAATGCTCAGAGGCGTTTCCATGGCTTCCGGCGGATCGGACTCCACTTTCTGCAACATTTATACGGGCGGCGGCATCGCCCTGAGCAACTCGGTTCTGAACGGTCAGTCAGCGGGGAACAGCCTGTTCGCGGCCCTGCAGGAGGCCCGGTTCGAGGACGGGTCGTACGAGCAGGTGCGGCAGGACTTCGGGGAAAGCAGAAAAGGGGTCGTCACATTCGAATACAGAGGCGTGCGGGAAACGCTCGCCTACGTACCGGTCCACGGAGTTGACTGGATGCTGACCTATCTGATCCGCGAAAGCGTCATCAGCGAGCGGATCGGGTCCGTATCCCAGAATATCCTTCTGCGGAGCGTGCTGCAGTCTCTGCTGACGGCCGCCGTTCTGACGGTTATGCTGATTCTGATGATCCGGCAGACCCGGAGGAGCGCCAGACTGATGCTGGAGAAGGAGACTTCCGAGGCGGAGAACCGCGTCAAGCAGGAGGAGCTGAAGGAACGCCTGGTACTGCAGGAAAAACTGCTGGAGGAGGAAAAGCAGAGGGTTCAGCAGGACAACATGATTACGGCGCTGTCGTCGGATTACCGCGTGGTCTACCATGTGGATCTGGATCATGACGACGCGGTCTGCTACCGGGAAGATCCCTCCGACCGCGAACAGACGAAGCCCGGGATCCATTTCCCGTTCCGGGAGCGGTTTACCTGGTATGCCGAGAATGTCGTGGCCGAGAGCTACCGGGAAGGGTTCCTGAAGTTTCTGGACGCGGAGAACATCCGGAAGGGGCTTGCCGCGGATCCGATTATCGCATACCGCTATCTCGCGCGGCGCGGCGGCAGGGAATACTACGAGATGATCCGCATGGCGGGCGTGGGCCGCGCGGAGAGCGGGGACGACAATACCGTGCACGCGGTCGGGCTCGGGCTGACGGTCATAGACGAGGAGATGCGGGAGTCCATGGCTCAGCAGCAGGCCCTGCAGGAAGCGCTGTCCGCGGCGGAAAACGCCAACCGGGCGAAGACGGCGTTCCTTTCCAACATGAGTCATGAAATCAGGACCCCCATGAACGCCATTATCGGTCTGAACAGCATCGTGCTGAACGACCCGGAAATCTCCGAGCGGACGCGGGGACAGCTGGAAAAAATCGGGTATTCCGCGAATCATCTGCTCGGAATCATCAACGATATTCTGGATATGTCCAGAATCGAATCCGGACGCATGATCATCCGGAAGGAGGAGTTCTCCTTCCCCAGAATGCTGGAGCAGGTGAATACGATGATCAGCGGCCACTGCAGGGACAAGGGAATCCGCTACGAATGCCGGATCAACGGCAAAATCGACGAATACTATATCGGCGACGACATGAAACTCCGGCAGGTGATCATCAACATTCTCGGGAACGCCGTCAAATTCACCCCTGAAGGAGGGGAGGTTACCTTCACTGTGGAGAACACGGCCCGGTTTGAGGGAAAGGCCACTCTGCGCTTTACCATGAAGGACACGGGCATCGGCATGAGCCCGGATTATCTGCCGCATCTGTTCGACCCGTTCAGCCAGGAGGATTCGTCCACGACAAACAGATACGGAAGCACCGGGCTCGGCATGCCGATCACAAAGAGCATCGTCGAGCTGATGAACGGCCATATCGGGGTGGAGAGCGAGAAGGGGAAGGGCACCACTTTCACGGTGACCGTGACGCTGGACGAAACAGATCAGGGAAAGACGGAAGGCGCGGACGGGGATCTTCGTCCCCAGGATCTCAGCGTCCTGGTCATCGACGACGATCCGGTCGCCTGCGAGCACGCACGGCTGGTTCTGGGACAGGCCGGAATTTCCTGCGACACCGCGCTGTCGGGAGCGGAAGCGCTGGAATCGGTCCGGGTCCGCCACGGGAGACGGGAGGATTACAACCTGATTCTCGTGGACTGGAAAATGCCGGAAATGGACGGCGTGGAGACCACCCGAAGGATCCGGACGGTTGTCGGTTCCGAAACGCCGATCATTATCCTGACGTCCTATAACTGGGACGACGTCGAGGAGGAAGCAAAGAAGGCGGGAGTGGACACCTTCGTGGCGAAGCCTCTGTTCGCCGGGACGGTGCTGGAAGAGTTCAGGGAAGCCTTCAGAAAAAAGAACATCCGGCCGGAGGGGCACAGGGCGGAGCTCGGCGGACGGCGGATTCTGCTGGCGGAAGACGTTGCGGTTAACGCGGAAATCATGGTCATGGTGCTTAGCATGCGCGGAATGCAGGCCGAAACGGCGGAGAACGGGCGCGTCGCCGTCGAGCTTTTCTCCGGGCATCCGGAAGGATACTACGACGCAGTGCTGATGGATATGCGCATGCCGGAAATGGACGGGCTTGAGGCGACGAGAAGAATCAGAGCCATGGACCGGCCTGACGCGAAGACCATCCCCATTATCGCCCTCACGGCCAACGCCTTTGACGAGGACGTACAGCGGAGCCTGCAGGCAGGGCTGAACGCGCATCTGAGCAAGCCGGTGGAACCCGAAGCGCTTTTCGGGACGCTGGAAACCCTGATCGGAGAGGCGGAGACGCCGAAGGGATACGATCAGAATCGTCATTAAATCGTAACAGCATCGTTGCACATTTTCCGCATTATTCGGTTATACTGATTCCGGTCGTGAAAGACCGATTTTATTGGGGAGGAAAAACACATGAAGAAAATCGTTTCCCTGCTGCTGGTTCTGGCCATGGCGCTGTCCTGCGGGCTGTCCCTGGCCGACAACATTCAGATGGACAAACTGACTCTGGAATTTGTTCCCTCCAAGGACGCGGACGTCATTATCACCGGCACAAAGAATCTTCCCGATCTGCTGAAAAAAGAGATGGCCAATCAGGGCTATGACATCGGCGAAGTGGAAATCACCGTGGGCACGAACTACAACGCCACGGGCGAAGCCATGGGCGCCGGATCCATCGACATCGGATGGCTGCCCGCCGGAACCTATGTTCTGTACAGCGACGAAGTGGACGTCATCCTGACTTCCACCCGCGCCGGTCTCTCCAACGACAGCACCAATCCCGCCGACTGGAACGGCGACGCCAATAAGACCACCGGCGATTCCAGCAATCAGGTGGGCTTCTACCGCGCCCTGATCTACGCGACCCCCTCCGAATACGGCAAACAGCTGGCCGCGAAGGTCAACGCAGGGGAAGAACTGACCTGGGACGACCTGAACAAGGCGACCTGGACGGTCGGCAACAACTCCTCCTCCGCCGGTTACATCTACCCGACCATGTGGCTGATGGAGCACTACGACGGCAAAAAGCTGACCGACCTGGACAACGTCGCTTTCGGTATCCAGTACGGCGATCAGTTCGCTCAGGCCGCCGCCGAGCAGGTGGACATCATCGTGTGCTACGCCGACGGACGGCGCGACTATGAAGCGGCCTGGATGCTGCCCCTCGGAGAATCCGATCCGACCGGCAAGGCGGGCATGGGCCGCACCGACACCATCTGGAACGAACTGAACGTCATCGGCGTCACCGACGGCATCTACAACGACACCGTGGCCGTGACCAAGATGAAGCCCGAAATCTACAACGAACAGTTCATTACCGCCATTCAGAACGCCCTGATCAACATCATCAATACGGATGAGGGCAAGGCCATCTTCTCCGTGTACAGCCATGAAGGATACACGAAGGCGGTCGACAGCGATTACGACGCGACCCGCCGCGCGCAGGAAGCCGTGAAGTAACGCTTTTTCCTCGGGCTGCCGCATGGCTTTCCGTCACGCGGCAGCCCGGTTTTTTTCGACAAACGGACAATCCGCGCGGCCCGCTGCGGCCGCACGGCCCGGTACCTGAGCAGACGGCGGCGCGGCCGAGGAGGAGAGGAACGCCTTGATTGAATTCAAACATGTCAGCAAAACCTATCCCAACGGGGTCAAAGGACTGAAAGACGTCAACCTGACGATCGATCAGGGCGAGTTCGTCGCCATCATCGGCCTGAGCGGAGCGGGTAAATCCACGCTGATCCGGACCATCAACCGCATGATCGACATTACGGAAGGCCAGCTGATCGTGGACGGCGTCGACGTTATGACGCTGAAGGGAAAGAGCATGCGCCGCTTCCGCCGGAAAATCGGCATGGTGTTCCAGTCCTTCAACCTTGTATCCAGATCCACGGCTATCAAGAACGTGCTGACTTCCATGGTGCCGGACATGCCCTGGTGGAAGGTGCTGCTGGGAATTTTCAGCAGGGAGCAGAAGATTCACGCCCTGGAGGCGCTGGACAAGGTGGACATTCTGGAAAAAGCCTATATCCGGTGCGACCAGCTTTCGGGCGGCCAGCAGCAGCGGGTCGCGCTGGCGCGGACCCTGAACCAGACGCCCACCATCATCCTCGCGGACGAACCCGTGGCCGCCCTGGATCCGGTCATGGCCCATCAGGTCATGGGCGATTTCAAGCGGATCAACGAGGAAATGAACATCACGATTCTCATCAATATCCATCACGTCGATCTCGCGCTGAAATACGCGACGCGCCTGATCGGAATCCGGGCGGGCGAGGTCGTATACGACGGCCCCGTGGAACAGGTGACGCAGGAGATTCTGGACGTGATTTACAACGGCGCGGCCATTCCCCAGGCGGGCGAATGAGGAGGCGCGCATGAAGAAAAAAGGTGAGAAGGGATATTCCGTTCCGCTGTTTGACCGGATTTTCAAACCCCGAGAGATCCGGCTTCCGAACGGGCATACCGTCATGCAGCCGCATTCAAGGCTGCCGCTGATCCTGGCGGTTACGGCCGGCGCGGTCTGGCTGAGCATCAGCCTGACCGGTTTCGATCTGGGAATTATCGCCCGCAGGGGAAACCAGTTTCTTGTGATCCTGCGCCAGATCTTTTCCCCGGACGTTTTCGTCATCAGCGAAGACACTTTTGCGAAATTCGGACTGGAACCGGGATCGGTAAGCTTTTTCAGCATATTTGACGGACGGTGGTGGCAGGCGCTCTGGCATACGATGGGCGCAAGCTTTGCCCCCAAGGTGTTCGGGCCCCTGTGGGATACGCTCCGGATGTCCATACTGGGCTCCTTCATCGGAGCGACGATCGCCCTGCCCATCGCCGTGGCGTCTTCCACGAACATCAACCGCAACAAGGCCTCCGTGACGGTTCTGCGGTTCCTGATCAATATCCTGAGAACGCTGCCGACCCTGGTCGTCGCGAAAATATTCGCTCTGATCTTCGGCCTGGGAACCTTCGCCGGGACCATGGCCATCCTGGTGTTCACGCTGGGCGTAATCTGCAAAATGATGTACGAGTCGATCGAGACGATCGACATGGGCGCCTTTGAGGCCATGGAATCCTTCGGCGCCACCAAGTTCCAGGGTTTCTGGTCGGCAAGCATGAAACAGATTCTGCCCACGTATCTGAGCTACTGCCTGTACGCGCTGGAGATGAACGTACGCGCCGCTTCCATTCTGGGATATGTCGGAGCGGGCGGACTGGGGCTTCTGATCGACGAGCGGATCGGCTGGAGGGACTACAGCGGCCTGGGCACGGTTCTGCTGATGCTTTTCATCCTGGTCGTCAGTATAGAAAGCCTCAGCGAGTTCCTGCGCAAAAGGCTGAGCTGAGGAGGGCGGAGAAATGAGCAATACAGAAAAAATCCGCGCGCCCCGTCCTCTGAGCATTGAGGAAACCTACAATCAGCGTCCCCGCCGCTGGTGGCTTTACACGCTGACAGCCGCGGTCGTCATGGTCCTGCTGGCGTGGTCCGCCGGAGGCGTTGAATTCAAGGGGATTGCGGCAAAGGGTTCGGAGGTGGCCCAGGGTATCGCCAAAGGCCTGACCCATCCGGACTGGAATCTTCTGTTCGGACGGATCACGGAGGACACCACCGTAACGAAGATCGCGGGCCTGACCGTTTCCACCGAAGGCGTGCCCTATCTGCTGTTCCAGACCATCGCCATCGCGTTTCTCGGAACGCTGATCGGAGGCATTCTCGCCGTACCCTTCAGCTTTCTGGCCTGCGACAGGATCGTTCCGAAATGGATCAGCAGGATATTCCGGCTGCTGATTCTGCTGATCCGCACCATTCCCAGCCTCGTCTGGGCGCTGGTCTGGATCAGGGTAACCGGTCCCAACGCGTTCTGCGGCGTCGTGACGCAGAGCATCTGCTCCATCGGCATGATCAGCAAGATGTATATCACGGCCATCGAGGACCTGGACGTTCATATTCTAGAGTCGCTGGACGCGACCGGATGCAACGGATTCCAGAAGGTGCGCTGCGGGGTGCTGCCCCAGATCGTGCCCAACTTCATCTCCACGGTCATCTACCGCTTCGATATCAACATGAAGGACGCGACGACGCTGGGAATCGTCGGGGCCGGCGGCATCGGCGCCCCGCTGATTCAGTGCATCACCTCAAGCCGATGGAGCATGGTGGGCGCCTATCTTTTCGGGATGATTGCGCTGATGATGGTGATCGAATGGCTGTCCACCCGGATCCGCAGCAGGCTTGCGAGAGGATAAAATGAGTTCCGTACTGACGATTTACTATACCTCGGATACCCACGGCTATCTGTATCCGACTCATTTCCGGGACAAAAACCCCCATCCCATGGGGGTTTTATCCATGCGCTTTCCGAAGGATGAAAACACGCTGATCATCGACGGCGGGGATACGATTCAGGGATCGCCGCTGATCTATTACTGCAGGACGAACGGCGTCCCGCTGCCTGTAGCCCGGGCCATGAACGACCGGGGATACGACTACGTGACGCTGGGAAATCACGACTTCAATCTGGGACCGGATATGCTTTCCTCCTATCTGGACGAGCTGAAGGCGGAATGCCTCTGCGCCAACGTCCGGGACGCTGAAGGGCGGCTGAAAACGGCGCCTTACGCGGTGCGCGTGATGGGGAACGGCCTGCGGGTGGGACTCATCGGAATTGTGACGGACTGGGTAAACCGGTGGGAAAAACCGGAGAATCTGCGGGGACTGACCGTTACGGATCCGCTGAAGGCTGCCCGCGAAGCGGCGGAGGCGCTGCGGGGCAGGGTGGACGTACTGATCGGCATCTATCACGGCGGCATCGAAAAGAATCCGGCTACCGGCCAGCTTCTTTCGGACACGGACGAGAACATCGCGTGCCGGCTGTGCGAGGAACTGCCATTTGACCTTCTGCTCACGGGACACCAGCACATGGCTTTCGCGGGAGGAGAATGGGCCGGAACCTGGATGGTGCAGCCGCCGGCCAACGCGGAGGCATTCGTCAGGGTAACCCTGGACGGGGAGGGGCGATTCGCTTCCGAGCTTCTTCCTGTTCCGGATCAGGCGGATCTCCGCCCGGAGGAAGAGGCGCTTCTGGAAAAGCTGAACCGGTGGCTGGATCAGCCTACAGGGCGCCTGTCCAGGCCCCTCTGGCCGAAAGATCATCTGAGCATGGCGCTGGAAGGCAGCGGCATCGCTGATTTTTTCAACCGGGTACAGATGCACGCCAGCGGGGCTGAGATCAGCTGCGCCGCGCTGGCCAACAGTGTCCGGGGCTTCGACCGGGAAGTTACGGTCCGGGACGTGGTGGCCAGCTACGTCTACACCAACACGCTTGTCGTGCTGGAAGTGAGCGGCGGAATTCTGCGTCAGGCTCTCGAGCAGTGCGCAACTTTCTTCGACGTGGGGGAGGACGGAAGCATCCGGGTCAGCGCGCCGTTTCTGGAACCGAAGGAAGCCTATTACAACTATGATTATTTCGCCGGAATACGGTACGCTTTCGACCTGACCAGAGCGCCGGGAGAAAGGGTGACGGAGCTCCGGCTGGAGGACGGCCGGGAAGTGGAGCCGGAAGGAAAATACACCCTCTGCATGTGCGACTACCGCGCGACCGGTTCCGGAAACTTTGATTTCTACCGGTCCTGCCCACGGGTCCGGGAAATCCAGACGGATATTTCCGAACTGATTCTGGACGAACTCAGACGGTACAGAATGATCGAGATTCCGGAGGGACACCCGTACAGGGTTTTTCGCAAGGGAATCCTACGGACGTCTGAAACTCCGTCTTGACAAGGACGGCTGTTTTTGTTAGATTTGGCACAGGCAAAAACTGCGTTCCCGTCCGGCCCAGGGATGAATGGGCTTTTTTTCCGATACAAAAAAGAATGGAGGGTAAACGATGGACGTTCAGAAAATCTGCTCGATGGTGGATCATACGCTTCTGGCACAGACCGCCACGTGGGAGGACATCCGCGGGCTGTGCGACGACGGCATGGCCTATCATACTGCATCCGTGTGCATTCCGCCCTGCTATGTGCGTCAGGCCGCGGAATATGTTCGGGGAAGGCTTCCGATCTGTACCGTGATCGGCTTTCCGAACGGGAACATGACAACCGCCGCCAAGGTTTTCGAAACGAAGGACGCGATCGCAAACGGCGCTTCCGAAATCGATATGGTGATCAATATCGGCATGCTGAAAGCCGGCAGGACGGATTACGTGCTGAACGAGATCAAAGAGATCCGGGCTGCCTGCGGGGATAAAATTCTCAAGGTAATCATCGAAACATGCCTGCTTACGGAAGAGGAGAAAATAACTATGTGCCGCCTGGTGACGGAGGCGAAAGCCGATTTCATCAAGACGTCTACGGGTTTTTCCAAAGGTGGCGCGACCTTTGAGGATATCGCGCTGTTCGCGGCACATGTAGGCCCCGGAATCAGGATGAAGGCGGCGGGCGGAATCTCCTCTCTTGAGGACGCGGAGAAGTTTATTTCACTGGGAGCGACCAGACTGGGAACCAGCAGGATTATCAAGATTCTGAAAGCGGAGAATGCTGCTCCGGGGACGTACTGAGCTTCCGAAACCGGAAAAACGCCGGAACGGAAGGGAATGGCCGGAGCATGCCGCGGGGCTCCGGGGGTAAGCGATATTCCGAACGGAAAAAGGAGGTACAGATATGCTCAGAGGAATACCCGACATCATAGGCTCAGATCTGCTCAAGGCGCTGGCCGATACCGGACACGGGGATCTGGTCGCGATCGTGGACCATTTCTATCCCCCCGTCACCAAGGCGCCCAACGCGGTCAGTATTCAGGCAAAAGGCGTCGGTACCGTTGAGATGCTGGACGCGATTCTGAAGCTGTTTCCGCTGGACGTGGACTTTGAAAAATATCCGGTCCGGTATATGGTTCCGGATCCCGATTCCGGGATCGTGGTGGAAAGCTCCCCGGTATGGGAAGGAACAAAGGAGGCTGTCGTCCGGAACGGATACGATGTAAGCTGCGTGGGAACGATTGA
>ONXY01000462.1 GCA_900321945.1 uncultured Eubacteriales bacterium
CCTGAAAGCCTTCTGGGACCGGAAGCTCTCCGCCCTGCAGGTCCGCACCCCCCATGAAAACATGAACCGTTCCCTGAACATCTGGAATCTGTACCAAAGCGAGATCAACGTCCTGTTCTCCCGCTTCTCCTCCTTTATCGAGGTGGGCGGCCGGACGGGGCTCGGATACCGGGACACCGCCCAGGACGCCATGTGCATTCCCCACGCCGAGCCGGACGGCTGCATGACGCGGATCCGTCAGCTGCTGCGGGGAGAGATGAGCGCGGGCTACGGCCTGCATCTGTTCGATCCCGCCGTGCTGGAGCGGACGGAGAACGGCTTCAGATCCCCCACCGTGATTCCCGAAGCGGATAAAAAGAGCATGCTTCACGGCCTGAAGGACGCCTGTGCGGACGACGCGCTGTGGCTGATCCCGGCCATTGTTGAAAACGTCCGGGAAAGCGGGGATACCGCCTTCTTCGACGAAATCATCCCCTATGCCGATGAAGGATCCGCTTCCGTGTGGGATCACATGAAGGCGGTTCTGGATTTCTCCTACGGTCAGGTGGGCCGCCACGGCGTGACGAAGGGCCTCCGGGCGGACTGGAACGACTGCCTGAACCTGGGGGGCGGGGAGAGCGCCATGGTCGCCTTCCTGCTGATCTGGGCCACCGGTCACTTCCTCGACGCCGCCAGGGCGCTGGGCCGGGACGCGGACGCGGAGCGCTACGCCGCGCTGAAGGCGGATATGGAAGCCGTCTGCCGGAAGGAGCTGTGGGACGGGAAATGGTTCCTGCGGGGCTTCACCGCCGACGGCAGCCCCATCGGCAGCCATACCGCCGCGGAAGGAAAGGTTCATCTGGAAAGCAATACCTGGGCCGTCGTCTCCGGCGCGGCGGACGGGGAGCAGGCCAGAAGCTGCATGGACGCCGTGGACGAATGGCTCTACACCCCCTACGGGCTGATGCTGAACGCGCCCTCCTTCACCGTCGTGGACGACCGGATCGGATTCGTGACCCGGGTTTATCCGGGCGTCAAGGAGAACGGCGCGGTCTTCAGCCATCCCAACCCCTGGGCCTGGGTGGCGGAGTGCCGGATCGGCCGGGGCGGCCGGGCCATGAAGTTCTACGACGCCCTGCTTCCGGAAAACCAGAACGACCGGATGGAGATCCGGCAGGCCGAACCCTACAGCTACTGCCAGTTCATCATGGGCCGGGATCACACCGCTTTCGGCCGGGCCCGGCATCCTTTCATGACCGGGTCCTCCGGCTGGAGCTACTACGCGGCCACCCGGTACATGCTCGGCATCCGTCCCGGCTTCGACAGCCTGACAGTGGATCCCTGCATTCCCGCGGAGTGGGACGGATTCTCCGCCGTCCGCCGCTGGCGCGGAGCGGAATACCGGATCGAAGTGGAAAACCCCTCCCATGTGGAAAAGGGCGTCGTTTCCGTGGAAGCGGACGGCGTCCCCGTGAACCGGATTCCCGTGTTCGCGTCCGGAGAGCACCGGATCCGCGTGATCATGGGATAATCTCCGTCAGCACAGATTACGGAAAAGAGGAGCGATGACATGATTCAGTTCGGAACGGGCGGCTGGCGGGCCGTCATCGGAGAAGGATTTACCCGGGCAAACATCGAACGGGTCGCCGCCGCGGTCGCGCGCCGCATGGTGCGCGAAGGCTGCGCGGAAAAGGGAATCTGCGTCGGATACGACCGCCGGTTTCTGAGCCGGGAAGCCTGCATCTGGTTTTCCCAGGTCATGGCGGGCGAAGGCGTAAAGGTCTGGTTCGTCAATCTGAACTGCCCCACGCCCCAGATCATGTTCACCGTCCGGCATATGGATCTGCCCTACGGCGCCATGATTACCGCCAGCCACAACCCGGCGGTCTACAACGGCATCAAGCTCTTCACCGCCGGCGGGCGGGACGCCGTGGAGGAATTCACCTCCTCCGTCCAGGAGGAAGCCAACGCCCTGGATCCGGAAAGCATCCGGGTTCTGGATTTTGACCGCGCCAGGGAACTGGGCGCCGTCGCCTTCACGGATCCCCGGGACGCCTATCTCGACTCCATCCTGTCCCAGGTGAACACCGAGGCGATCCGCAGAGTCCATCCCCGGATCGTGCTGGATCCCATGTTCGGCGTCAGCCTGACGGGCATGCAGACGATCCTGTACACCTGCCGCTGCGATCTGGACGTGATCAACGACCGGCACGACGCCTTCTTCGGCCGTCATCTTCCGGCCCCGACCCCCGCGACCCTCGTGGATCTGCAGCAGGCCGTGCTGGAACACAACGCCGCCGTGGGCATCGCCACGGACGGCGACGCCGACCGGCTGGGCATCGTGGATGAAAAGGGGCATTATGTTTCCGCCAACGAAGTGCTGGTGCTGCTGTATTACTATCTGATGGAATACCGGGGCTGGCGCGGCGCCGCGGTGCGCAACCTCGCCACGACCCATCTGCTGGACCGCGTCGCCGAAGCCTACGGGCAGGAATGCGTGGAGGTTCCCGTCGGCTTCAAGCACATCTCCTCCGGCATGGACGCCCACGACGCCCTGATCGGCGGGGAGTCCTCCGGCGGCCTGACCGTCCGCGGGCACATCAAGGGCAAGGACGGCCTCTACGCGGCGTCCCTTCTGGTCGAAATGCTCTGCGTCACCGGCCGGCCCATGAGCCGGCTGATCCGGGACATTTACGAGCGTTTCGGAGAGGCGCATATGGCGGAATTCGACTGGGCCCTGACCCCGGAAATCAGGGACGCCATCTATCAAAAAATCATGGCGGAGCGCGCGCTGCCGGAATTTGACCGTCCCGTAAGCCGGGTCAGCTATCTGGACGGCTGCAAGGTATATATGGATAACGCCTGGGTCATCCTCCGCTTCTCCGGCACCGAGCCCCGCGTCCGGATTTTCGCGGAGGCGGAAACCGTTCA
>ONXY01000024.1 GCA_900321945.1 uncultured Eubacteriales bacterium
TCCACGGTTTCAGGTCTGTTCATGATCCCGATTCTCGCCTGCCTGATCATCAACCTGGTGAGCGGATCGGCCATGGGCTGGTTCTTCATCGTGCTGGCTTCGCTGGCCGTCGCGGCGAGCCTGATCATCGTACCGCTGACCGTGCCGGAGGACAAGGCTTTCTGGACCCTCTGCGCCTTTACCGGCAGCCTGATCCTGCTGCTGGCGGTCACATGCCTGGTCAGCCGGGGAGACTGGTTCTGGGTGGCGTCCAGCGCCGTACTGTTCGGCCTGAGCGTGATCTTTCTGCCCTTCGCGATCCGGGCGAAGCCCCTGCAGAAATGGGTGGGCGGACTGAACAGGGCCGCGGTGGTGCTGGCGGCGGACGGCGTGCTGTTTCTGAACATGATGAACACGATCCGCCTGCATGGGCGGAACGGAAACGGGGGTTTCCTGATGCTGGCAGGACTGGCCGCCGGGGTCGCCCTGGTCGTGATGTATGTGATGAAAAACGGGAGGGAACCGAAATGAACAGGAATCAGGTACTGAAGATTGCCATGATCGTCTGCGCGGCTGTTCTGATCTGCTCCGTGGCGGTCACCGCGACGGGAATTTTCGGACAGATCAGCGGATATGCCGACGCGGAGAAATATACCGCCGGGGACGCGGAGATCGCCGCAGAGGTGAAGAATCTGGATATCAACTGGACCAGCGGGAAGGTGACCGTAGCGTACCACGGGAAAAGCACCGTCGAACTGCGGGAAACGTCCCGGACCGCCCTCGGCGGGGATCAGAAGATGCGCTGGCTGCTGGACGGGGATACGCTGAGGGTTCAGCATTCCAGACCGGGGCTGCGGATATTCGGGAATCCGGAAAAGGAACTGACGGTGATTCTGCCGGAGGGAACGGAACTGAAGACCGCAGGGTTCAGCCTGACTTCCGGGAACCTGATCATCCCGGGCCTGAAGGCGGAATCCCTGAACATCTCAGCCACGTCGGGCGACATCAGCGCGGAGGCGGAAACGGACAGCGCCGGGATCGGCACCACCTCCGGGAACATTGCCCTGAAGCTGAAGGGCCGGACGGAGAGCGTGAAGGCCGGATCCACATCCGGATCGATTCTGGTGGAAGCGGAGGAAACCGGGACAATCAACGCCGGATCCACGTCCGGAAATATCGAAGTCCGGGCGGACGCCAGCCGGGAGACGAAGATCGGCGCCACCAGCGGAACGGTCCGCGTCCGCCTGCTGAAAACGGAGAGGCTGGAAGTGGGCACCACGTCCGGAGACGTCACGGCGGCTCTGCCGACAGCGCCCGGGTTCACCGCGAAGATCGATACCGTCAGCGGGTCCGTTGACACGGCGGCGGCGCTTGTGAAGAACGGGAAGGAGTATTCCTGCGGCGACGGGAGCGCCCGAATCAGCATAGGAACCACCTCCGGGGACGTCCGGATTGAAGCGGCGGAATAAGCGCCGGAGGACAGCATCCCGGGCGGACGGAACCGCATCCGCCCGGCATATTGAAAAGGGAGGAAGAAAAATGAAGAATCTCATGTCTGTGGCGGCCGGACTGGCCATCGGGTATTTCTGCTATCAGTATCTGACGAGCAACGCCAGGGGAAAGACAAACGGGCGTCTGCACAAGAGCGCGAAGGACAAAAAGCTGGCAGGCGTCTGCGGCGGCATTGCCGAGTTCCTGGGCGTGGATCCAACGATCATCCGGCTGGCCTGGGCTCTGCTGGCCTGCGGCTGGGGAACCGGCGTGCTGGCCTATATCATCTGCGCGTTTGTGCTGCCCGAAGGGGACGCGTCGGATGAGAAAACCGACATCCGGGAGGATGAGACACAGCAGGACGAATGAGAGTGACGTACGGTCTGAGGGAAGACTGAACAGAGCGCCCGGCGCATGACCGGCACACGCAGTGCCGGATACGCGCCGGGCGTTTTCCTTTTCGGCTGCCGCGGGCAGAAGGGCCTGACCGCTCCGGCGGGGGAGCACCGGACCCGGCGGCCGGGGCCGGCGCGCACCGGGCTGCAGCGCCGGGACGGGCCGGGAAGGCCCCCCGTCCGAACACGCAAAGCGGGTTTCAGACAATTTCCGGCGGGATTCCGGAAAGATTACGACAGGATTTTGGAAAGATTCATACTTGCCCAGAACGGTTTGCTGTGATAAGATAGACAGGATCAGAGACGCAAGCAAACATCGTACTTTCTGAAAGCATGAGCAGAATCAGACGGAAAAGCACCGCGACCGCCGCCAACCCGGCGGGACGACGGGAGAGCGCACTGCCGTACCGCTGAAGACAAAGCCGCCGCAGGCTTTGAAAATAAAAGGAGGATGTCAGAATGAACATTACGAAAAAACAGACCGGAACGACTCTGGTGATCGCTCTGGACGATCGTCTGGACAACGTGACCGCTCCGGAACTGAGCAGGGAAATTGAGCAGGGATTTCAGGGCGTCGAAGAGCTGATCTGGGATTTCAGCAATCTCGAATATATTACTTCCGCGGGGCTCCGCGCGCTGCTGACGGCTCAGAGAATGCTGTACGGCAAAGGGTCGATGAAGGTGATCCACGCCAATGAAATGGTGAGAGAAGTCTTTGAGCTGACAGGGCTGGACGAACTGCTTGAAAACGAGTAAGAGAAGGAGGGACCGGAAATGAAATCGGACGTCATCATGATCGACAATCAGGGAAACGGTTTTGCCGAAGCGATTCAGACGGCGGAGAAGGTCGCGGAGTTTCAGGGCCTGAATCAGAAGGAAGCGATCCAGCTGAAAGTGATCGCGGAAGAAATGCTGAGCCTCGCCCGCAGCGTGACCGGCGAGATGCAGGCGTCCTTCTGGATGGAAGGCGAAGGAAAGGCGTTCGATCTGCATATGTCGACGAAAACCGTGATGGACAAGGAAAAACGCTTCCAGCTGATCTCATCCACCACGGCCCGGAAGAACGAGATTTCAAAGAGTTTTCTGGGCAGACTGCGGGACGCCTTTGAGGAAGCGATGACCGCCGACGCGGACATGACGTGCTACGAACTGCCGAACGACGTCGCCGCCGACGTGTCGAACCGCCTTATTGAGGACCTGGAATGGGACGGATATGAGAAGTCTGTTCTCCGGGGCCTGGCAGACGATGTCCGGATCGCCATCCGGGGCGGACTGGTGGATATGACCGTCAGCAAAAAGTTCGCCTGATCAGGCGGGCCGTACAGGCGCGCCGGCCGCCGCCGTCCGATGAAAAAAAAGGAAGCAGCGTGATCAGAGATCAGAAAAGGAGGACTATCATCCATGTCCGCCACCGTTTTTGACAGGCAGGGCGACAGGCTGACCGTCAGGCCGCAGGGCCGCCTGGATACCGCCGCGTCTCCGGCGTTCGAGAAGGAAGTGCGTCTTCACCTGGACGGCGTTCAGGAGCTTATTATAGATTTCTCAGACGTGAACTATATCGCCTCCGGCGGGCTTCGCGCGCTGCTGACGACGGAGCAGCAGATGGAAAGCAGGGGCGGAAGCATGAAGGTGATCCACGTCAGCGAGATCATTTACGAAATATTCCAGCTGGTTGGCTTCACGGAAATCGTGACGGTGGAGAAAGACTGAGCCGCCGTGAAGATAAAAAGCCCCCGTTCCGCCTCGGATGCGGAATGCGGGGAGCCGACCGGGCTGAGCAGGGGGGCCGTCCGCGATGCGGACGGCCCCCGCTTTTTTTCGCCGCGGAAAGATATCTGAGGAGGCCGTGCTGCTCCGGATTTCCCGGAACAATCAGCCGCCGGGAAACAGCGGATACAGAATCAGGCCGAGGACGGCCGAAGCCGCCATCACCCAGAGAGGACTGACTTTATAACGGAACAGCAGAAGGAACGAGCAGACAAAGACCGAAAGCGCGATCCAGTCGACACTGCCGGCCACTCCCGACGAGGCCATGAAAAGATGAACGGCTGAGTTCAGCAGAACGGCAATAATGCAGGCATTGAGGACGTTGAGCGCCTCCCGGAGCTTTCTGCTCCGCCGGAAGCGCCTGAACAGCACCGCCATAACGAGCACGATAACCGCGGAGGGGAAGAGAAAGCCCGCAGTGGAAACCACGGCGCCGGGCCAGCCGCCGGTCTTCATGCCAACGAAGGTCGAACAGTTGAGGGAAAAAGGGCCGGGGGAGATTTCAGCAATGGAGATCATATCCGCCAGTTCCCCGGGCGTCATCCAGCCCTTCCGCGCGACCACGGCGCTTTCAATCAGCGGAAGCGCCGAGTAACCGCCTCCGTAGGTCAGCAGACCGATCATGCAGAAGGTGAAAAAAAGATCCGCGTACAGCATGCCGGTTCCTCCTATTCCCGCCGGACCATAAGGCACGCGCGGAGAACGCCGAGAAGCAGACCGCACACGATGACCATCCAGGCGGCCGGCTGAAGGAGGAGAACCAGCCCGAACGAGACGGCGAGCACCGCGGTCTGGAATATGTCTTTTCTGCGCAGCAGAGCCAGAAGCAGAGACAGCGCCGCGCTGGCCACCATCGCCGCCGCACAGGCGCGCATCGCCCGCATTGCGTTGGCCGCGGGAACGCTGTCCCGGATCCAGCCGTACACCGCGGAAACCAGAATGATTACGAGAAGAGGCGGCAGCGACGTAGCGACCGCGCTGGCCAGCGCCCCTTTCAGACCCATGACCCTGTAACCGATCAGGATCGACGTGTTGACCGCAGTGGCGCCCGGGGCCGTCTGGGCCTGGGTAAGCATGTCCAGCATATCATCCTCGCTGATCCAGTTCAGCTCTTCCACATACCGCTTCCGGAGCAGGGCGATGATCGTCGAACCGCCTCCGAAGGCGAACATGCTGAGGACAAAGCTGTTAAGAAACAGGTTCGGAAGCGTCTTCCGGCCCTTTTCCCGGCTCATCGGACTTGAAAACCCCCTTTTCCCGGTAATATCCGTACAGCACGCGGTTCAGCGATTCATGGCATTCCCCCGGGGAGGCAAGCCCGTTCCGGTCGTCATACGTCATGAGATCCACGCCGGGGGGGACGGATCCGTCCCAGCCGGGATAATCATCGGGCCGGCGCCCGCTTTCGGGAAGAATAACGCCCTGCAGGGCATGAGCCAGAACGACGGGGCCGCGGATGATGTTTTCCAGCGTCCTGCACCGGTCGTCAAAGCCGAGAACCCTGAACGAGTCCAGCACGCGGAAGGCCTCGTAGCTGAATTCCTCCAGACTGTCCATCGGATCGGACAGGGGATGCCCGGACGCCCGGCTGAAGAAGTAGTTTTCGTTGCTTCCGAAATATTTGAGGATAAACTTTCTGACGGAATCCATGTCTGCCGGGATACGGAACAGATGAATATCCTGGAAACTGTCGACCAGCCTCCTGTACCGGCTTTCACTGTAAGCGCCGGTGTCAAAGACAAACAGATTCTGCAGCAGGACGGGCAGAGACTTCAGGATAAAGCAGACCGGACGGAGGAACTCCCGGTACGCGGGCCTTCCGATATAGGTATAAACCAGCTCTTCGCCGAACACTTTGCACATGACGGGCTCGATTCTGCCAAGCCGGAGAATGCGTTCGGCCGACAGGGCTCCGCCCGTCTGCCGCGTGAGATCCGCGCAGTGAATCAGCGGGAACATGGGATAATCCGGCGGTACGCATACGGACGCGGCCGCCGTCTCAAACCGGGTCGTCCGGTATTCGCGCAGGGAGTATTCCGCCTGCGGCATCCCGCATCACCTCATGTCAGCATTCTCTGTCCGGATTTCATCTTATCACAGCCTGCCGTTTTCTGCAAACATATGCGGATAATTCCGCCGAACCGGCGCGGATTCCGGACGAAGGAGCGGGGTGAACGGGGAGAAACGATTGATTTATAACCGGTCCCGGTTGATACCGGACTGCCGCCGAGGAACGGACCCTGAACATGAACACTGTCAGCTCCTTCATAGTGACGAAAACGGCAACAGGTGGTATAATAATAAAACAGCAGGCATCGGACACGGCAGACCGGCCCGGGGACGGACAGGGCGGTATGAAACGCATTCAGAATCCGGTACCATGACCGACAGCGGCCGCCGGCGCCAGGCCGGATCCGATGGCAGCGGACCGTATCCTGGATGTGGGACGGGAATGTGAAAGGATGATGGAGGACTTATGAATTACGCGGAAGAATCCCTGCGCCTGCACGGCGAATGGCAGGGGAAAATAGAGATTGTTTCCCGTGTGCCGGTAAAAAACAAAGAAGATCTCTCTCTGGCCTATACGCCCGGCGTCGCGCAGCCTTGTCTGGAAATCCAGAAAAACTACGATCAGTCTTTCACTCTGACCAGACGGCACAACCTGGTGGCGGTGATCACCGACGGCACTGCAGTGCTGGGGCTGGGCGATATCGGTCCGGAAGCCGGCATGCCCGTAATGGAAGGAAAATGCGCGCTTTTCAAGGCGTTCGGCGATGTGGATGCTTTTCCCATCTGCATCCGCAGCAAGGACGTGGATGAGATCGTCCGCACCGTCTATCTGATCAGCGGCAGTTTCGGCGGCATTAATCTGGAGGATATCGCGGCGCCGCGATGCTTTGAGATCGAGCGCAGATTAAAGGAA
>ONXY01000278.1 GCA_900321945.1 uncultured Eubacteriales bacterium
AAGATGCCTCCCGGCCCCGCCCCGATAATCAGCACGTCATACCGCATCCGCAGAATCCTTTCCTTTTTCAAGTATCTCCACCAGTCTGGGATTCCATTCCTCCCGGGCGGCGCGCCGTTTCTCCGTCCCCTTCAGCGCCGCGGTCCCGGCCGCGAGCCCCAGAGCCGCTCCGATCATCGCCGCGGCTTCCTTTCCGCCGGTCAGCGCGTTCCCCAGGAGCATTCCTCCCAGCAGTCCCGCCAGCGGAACGCCGTAGGCGATCAGGGACGCCCGGGCCACGATCCGGTCCGGCATCTCCACCACGGCGATATCCCCGACCTTTCCCTCGCCCCGGACCAGAATCTTATGCTCCCTCTTCCCGCCCTCGCAGGCGCCGCACGAGGCGCAGGCTTCCGGGCGGCAGAAGGTTACCTCCAGCATGCCGTTTTTCACGTCCGTCACTTCTCCGGGCTGTCTCATCTGTCCGTTCTCCTTATATAAACCTTGTCCGCGCGGCGGTTCCTTACATCTCGTCCAGAATCTCCTCAATGGAAATCGGGAAAAGCAGCGGCTCGCCGCCGTCCTTCGCGAACCCGGGCTCCAGGTAGAATACCGGATTGCCGGTCTCATCCAGATAGAAATCCTCCTCCGGGAAGAAACCGTATTCCAGGCTTTCCCTGTCCAAACCGTCGTACAGCTCCGCGCCGTCCGTTTCCTGAAGCCGTTCCCAGACCATCTCCCGCACCAGGGCGTCCGCCCGGGCGGTCTGCCTGTCCTGCAGCCAGGTGTCCTTTTCTCCGGTTTCCAGCAGTCCCAGCAGATAGGGCAGCGCCACGGTGGAACCCGCCCTGACGTCCGTGCGGGAGAATGTATGCCCCGCGCAGGTCGTCAGGCCGTCCTGCCGCGTCGTGATCAGGATGGAAAAAAAGGCGTCGCTGTTGCAGGTGACCCGGTAGGATACGTCCACCGTGACGTCCTTCTCCGGATCCTGTCCCCTGTAATAATCCGCGTTCATGGGAACTTCGAAATTCAGCGTATCGTCCACCCTGTACTGATAGAAGGCGTTGATCGCCTCCGCCGACTCGTCGGAGGGTTCCGCCTGGGGATACGCGTAGGTGTAGACGTACTTCGCCCGTTCGTTCAGCGTTTCCTCCGCCGTTCCGGCCAGATCCGCGGCCAGCGTCAGCGGCTCCGCGCGTGAAACCGACAGAAGCGCCGCCAGCGCCGCCAGGACGATCCCGGTTCTTTTCAAGCGTAATCCCCCCGTCTTATTTGGCGTAAGTGTACCTCGCGTTCAGCCACGGCATGCTGTTGTACGTGGAATAGGCGTCCGCGTACAGCCGGTAGTAGTGCCCGATCTCCCAGGTGGTCTTGCTGTAGTTCTGCACCAGCACGGGCTGGCTCTTCCCGTCCTCGCTGGTGTTGATGACCACCATCTGCGGCTTCTGGGATATGGCGTACTGAACCACGCCGGTGACCACGTAGACCTGCCCGTAGCTTGCCCTGTAGGTCATGTTGCTCAGAAGCTCGCTGTATCCCTCCGGGCTCAGCGGCCAGGCCTTGATGCTGTATTCGCTGGCCGGCGGCACGTAATACACCGTATGCTCGACGAGGGAAGGCTTCTTTCCCGGATAGGAGGCGGTGATGGAGATCGTATTGTCCCCGATATGGTCGAACACCGCGTTGAAGCTGAATTTCCCCGTGGAATCAAGATTCGTGATGTCCAGATCGGAATAGGGGGAGTTTACCTCCACGTAAGCCCCCGGCAGCGTCGTGGCGCTGACCTTCATCACCTTGTTGTAGGTGGTGCCGTAGGTGCCTACGGCCAGATCCAGCGGGATTTCCTGCGGCGCGCGGTACAGCGTGACCTGAATGGAGTTGTCCCGGCAGTACTGGCTGCGGACCACGATGTTGAACACATTGTCCCCGATGGGCTGAACCGTGGCGTTGTAGCTCATCTCGCCCGTCGTCGAGGAAACCGTGTCCGAACAGTCGACGCCGTTCACCGTGACCTTCGATCCGGGGCGGACCGTGATCCGGATGGCGCTCATGGTGGTCGCCACTTCGGTCCGGGTCGCCTCCGGGGATTCCAGGGTGATGGGGCTCAGCGGGATGAAAATGGTGTAGACGATCGGTTCCAGAGGCGTCTGCTTTCCGGCCGCGCTTTTCAGGAAGGGCGTCATCGTCACTTCCATGGTTTCGCCAAGCGCGCCTTCATAGTTGTCGTACCAGGTGTGGTCCGCCACCTGCACCGTGGCGAAACCGCCGGAGACCACATAGCTGGCGTGAAGCTCCCGGATATAGATCTGCTGCCCGTCCTCCCCGGGAATCAGAATCGTGTGCGCGGCCAGGTCGTCCAGCATGCTGGCCGTCACGGACGCGTAGGAGCCGGTCTGTACGGGCGTCCTCCGCTCCGAAAAGAACCGCCAGGTAAAATAGCCCCCGGCTCCGATAACCGCCGTCAGCGCGAGCGCGGCGGCGGCGCGCAGAACCTTTCGGCGTCTGCGGGACCTGGAGGGCATCTGTTTCCGGATGGCGTCCGAATAGGAGTAGTGATGGTCCGCCATCGGATCGTCGTAGATCCGGTC
>ONXY01000280.1 GCA_900321945.1 uncultured Eubacteriales bacterium
CTGGACAACGTGAGCATTCACGTGGACCAGGGAGAATGGGTGGCCATCATGGGCCCGTCCGGCAGCGGCAAGAGCACCATGATGAACATTATCGGCTGTATGGATAAACCCACCGAAGGCGAAGTGCTGCTGGACGGCACCGATATTTCCCGGGAAAGCGGAAAACGCCTGACGGACATCCGCCGGGACAAGATCGGGCTGATTTTCCAGCAGTTCCATATGGTCAATTATCTGACCGCCGTGGAAAACGTGATGGTATCGCAGTACTATCACTCGATGCCGGACGAAAAGGAGGCGCTGGAAGCGCTGGAACGCGTGGGCCTCAGGGAACGCGCCAGGCATCTGCCCAGCCAGCTTTCCGGCGGCGAGCAGCAGCGGGTGTGCGTCGCCCGCGCGCTGATCAATCATCCCGAACTGATTCTGGCCGACGAACCTACGGGCAATCTGGATGAGGCCAATGAAAATATCGTGCTGGATCTGTTCGCGCAGCTGCACAGGGAGGGAACCACCCTGATCGTCGTCACTCACGACCCGGAGGTGGCGGACGCGGCGCAGCGCACCATCGTACTGGAACACGGAAAAGTGGCGCGGGAGATCATCAACGAGAACTTCGGGAAGTGACGGGGCATCCCGCGTCATCCCTTTCCGTGAAAACCGAAAAGGAGAATCGGATATGAAGAAAGAGCGTATCCCGGCGATCATCATGCTGATCCTGTTTCTTGTTATCGCCGCCGGCAGCCGGACGTTCCTGTCCCCCTGCGTTCACGAGGATGGGTCATCCGGTCCCTGCGGCCAGGCGGGACGGACGCTTTTCGGACTGGGCTGCGCGGCCTGTGTTCCGGCGCTTCTTTCGCTGTGCGTAAAAAAAGCCCGGTTCGGCGCGTATCTGAGCTCTCTGCCCGTCTGCGCCATGGGCATCCTGACGCCGGGCACGCTCAACGACCTGTGCCGTATGAGCACCATGCGCTGCAGGATGGTGATGCAGCCCGCCATGGTAATCCTTTTTTCCGCCGCGTTCATCTGCTCGCTGGCCGGCGCGATCCTGAGCGCGGGGGGGACGGAACGGCGATGAGAAGCGGATCTCTGGCATGGAAAAACCTGATCCGCAAGCCGGGCCGTACGGCTGTGCTCGCGACGCTTACCGCCTTCCTGGCTCTGGCGGTTTTCGGAGGATCGGTGGTTGTGCTGTCTCTGCGCAGCGGACTGAACAGCCTGGAGGCCCGCCTCGGCGCGGACATCATTCTGGTTCCCTCCGAAGCCCAAAGCAGAGTGAGCTTCCAGAACATGCTTCTGCAGGGGACGGCCGGCGCGTTTTACATGGACGCCTCCGCGGCCGAGAAGGCCATGGAGGTGGACGGCGTGGAAAAAGCCGCTCCGCAGACCTTCCTTGCCTCCCTGAAAGCGGACTGCTGTTCGGTCAGAATTCAGGTGATCGGCATCGATCCCGAGCGGGATTTCACCGTGCTGCCGTGGATTTCGCGGAGCCTGACCCGGGAACTGGGTTATATGGACGTGGCCGCGGGATGCAAGGTGCAGGCGGATGTGGGCGAAACGATCCGCATATACGAAAAACGGTGCAGAGTGACGGCCAGGCTGGAAGCCACGGGAACCGGCCTGGATACGGCGGTGTACTGCACCATGGACACGATGAACGCGCTGCTCGCCGCCGCTGAGGAAAAGGGCGTAAGCCACAGGATCGGAAGCGGCGACAACGTGATTTCAGCCGTTTATATCAAGGTGAAGGACGGATATGACATAGACGCCGTGAACAGCAGACTGAACGGCCATGTGCGCAAGGCCGCGGCCGTCCGCACCCGCAGCATGCTTACAGGCGTATCGGACAGCCTGGCGGGCATAAGCCGCACGGTAACGGCCCTGATCGGAGCGGTGTGGGCGCTGGCTTTTGTGATCCTCCTGCTGGCGTTTGCGCTCATTATCCGGGAACGGACAAAGGAATTTGCCGTGCTGCGGCTTGCCGGGGCGTCCAGGGGAATGCTGAGCCGGATCGTACTGCTCGAATCTTCCCTCTGCGGCCTGCTGGGCGGCGCATCCGGCACCGGAGCGGCGGCGCTTCTGCTTTTTCCTTTCGCGGAACTGATTGAAACCGAGCTGAAGCTGCCCTATCTGACGCCGGAAACGGGTCAGACCCTGCTGCTGGCTGCAGGGACGGTCCTGCTTTCCTCCGCGGCGGCGGCTCTTGCCAGCGCGGCCGCGGCTTTCCGGCTGAGCCGCGTCGATCCGGGCACTTCGCTGCGGGAGGGAAACTGAGATGACCGTTACAGCAGAAAACATATCCAAACGGTATTTCCGCAAAACAGGCGGCGCCAATCATTTTTA
>ONXY01000281.1 GCA_900321945.1 uncultured Eubacteriales bacterium
AAGAAGTTTACGCTGCGGGAGGAAACGGAGCCGCCGGTCATGGATCCCCCGGAGTGCATGACGTCGCCCTGCAGGGTGACCAGGCGGAAGGCGTGGCGGCCTTTCCGCATGATGGCGATTCCGGCGTCGAGATCCCGGGCGATCACGGTTCGTCCCAGCAGGTTCTCCACCACGCCGCGGAACCGGGGCTCGCATTCCACCAGATCCGAGGCGACGCCCAGACAGCCGGGCATTCCCAGCACCTGCCGCTCTCCGGCGTCCAGAAGGCGGGATTTCACGGAGGAGAGGGGCAGGAAGGTGGCGCGGCCGAGCCGGTTTTCCCGCAGGAATTCGATGAGCCGCTTCGCGGTTTCCTCGTCGTCGGTCACAATATTCTGCTGCTGGGCGCCGAGCACCATATCCAGGGCGGTTTCGTACTCCCGCGGCACCTGGATCAGCCGGCCCAGCACGCCGTAAACCCCGTCCATGCGCTCATCCCGGGCGTGCCGGACAGCGGACCGGACGGCGTTGGCGTATCCCTCCAGATCCCGGGACATTTCAGACAGAATCTTCCGGCGGGATTCCATGTCGCGTGTCTCCGCCAGCTTCCGGTCATAGCGCTGCCGCGCCTCGATCAGCGCCGCGTCGCTCCGGTTCAGACGGTCCACAGTTTCCTGCCAGCGTTCCGTTTTCTCCCGGCGCAGCGCTTCCTCCTTCTGCAGCAGCAGCCCTGCCGCTTCCACGGCCGCGTCCTTTTCCACGGCGTCCCGCTTCATCTGAGCGCAGGATTCCGTGATTTCCCCCAGCCGCGTTTCCATGGTGGAAAACATGGTTTTCAGGCGGGTCTGATTATTCACGGCGGCGGCGTGGCGGTTCATGGCGTCCATGACGGCGGCTTTCTGCTCCTCAAGCGCCTTCTCCCGGGAGGCCTCGTTCCGGCGCGCCTCCGTTTCCGCGGTTCTCGCCTCCTCCAGCGCGGCCTCCTTTTCCTCCAGCAGTTTCGCGCGGGCTTCGCGCCCGCTCTCGTTCCCGGAAAACAGGGCGTCCAGCTCGTTCATCCGCGCGGCGGCTTCCGCTTTTTCGGTTTCGGTGCGCTCCCGGTTTTCCTGACGCCGGGCCTGCCGGTCCTCCATGCGGCGGACGGCGTCCTGCGCCTGATGCAGCGCTTCGAGGCCGGCCATAACCGCCGCGTGGGCGTCCGAGATCTTTTCATCCAGGCCGGCGATCTCTCCCTGCAGGACGTCCCGGCGCCGGGTTTTTTCCTGAAGTCCGGCTTCATACTGCTCCAGAACGGCGGCCATCGACTGCAGATCGCTGTCCAGATCCCTGAGCCGGGCGGTCATTTTTCCGCTCCGGACGAGAAACAGGTTCAGGTCCAGCACTTTCAGCTCGGAGCTGAGATCCAGATAAACCCGGGCGTTCTTCGCCTGCTCCTCCAGTGGAATCAGGCGGCGGTTCAGCTCCTCCAGCAGGTCGTCCACCCTGGCGAGATTTCCCAGCGTGCGGTCGAGTTTCCGGTCCGCCTCCTCCTTACGGGCGCGGAACTTGACGATCCCGGCGGCTTCCTCGAAGACCGCGCGCCGGTCCTCTCCCCGGCGGGACAGAATTTCGTCGATCCGGCCCTGGCCGATAATGGAATAGCCTTCCCGGCCGATGCCCGTATCCCGGAACAGATCCACGACGTCCTTCAGACGGCAGACGGAGCGGTTGAGAAAATACTCGCTCTCCCCCGACCGGTATACCCGGCGGGTTACCATGACTTCGGCATAATCCAGAGGCAGCGCCCGGTCCGCGTTGTCGAAAAAGAGGGAAACCTCGCAGTAGGAAAGGGGTTTCCGCTTCTGGGTTCCGTTGAAGATGACGTCCTGCATGCTGGAGCCGCGCAGCATTCTGGCGCTCTGCTCTCCCAGCACCCAGCGCACCGCGTCTCCGATGTTGCTCTTTCCGGAGCCGTTCGGGCCGACGATCGCGGTGATGCCCTCGTTCAGGAGAATCTCCGTCCGCTGGGGGAAGGACTTGAATCCGTAAATTTCCAGTTTCTTCAGTCGCATGTTTTTCCTGATCCTGTTCTGATGATGCCCTTCGCGGAGAGCGGGAAAGCGTCCGGGAAAGGAGACCGGACCCGGCGGAACCGGCGTTTCCGGCCGCGCGCACAGGCTATCTTAGCATAAAAGCCGGGGAAAAGGAACAGAAGTCATGTCTTTTCAAGGGCTTTTTGGAGGGCCAGCGCCACGGGGGATATCTCCTTCGGGTGCCGGTTGTTTTTTGCCAGAACGGACGCGATTTCCACCCTGGCCTTTTCCACTTCCTCCCGGAATTCCCTCGCGGAAACCCGGACGGCGCCGCCGCCGAGAATGATGACCTGCTCGAGACCGTCGCTGGTGGCCACCCGGACCAGGCTGTCCTTTTTCCGGGCGATTTCGCGGATGGTTTTTTCAATGTAATTGTCCGCGGTTTCAGCTTCCTTCGTGTAGACCAGATGAATGCCCTGAACCTCCTCCTGACGTCCGGCGCTTCCGGGAACCCGGTACGCGTCGAAAACCAGGATCAGCTCGCAGGGGTGAAAGCCGTGATAATTGCTGAGAATATCGGTCAGACTTTTCCTGGCGTCCTCCAGGCTGCTGCGCGCCAGAGCCTTCAGATCCGGCCAGGCGAAAATGATATTATAGCCGTCCACCAGCAGGTATTCCGTTTTGGGCGGCTCCAGCACCAGCGCCTTCCCGTTCACGGTGGTTCCGGCCGGCTTCGGCGCCGGAGCCGCGCCGCCGGGAAGCGGCTTCCGCTTCCCGTAGGTTTTCTCGAAAATGGCCTGCAGTTCGTCGTCTTCCGCGGCGGTTCCCCGGTACGCGCTCCGCGCGGGGGAGGATTCGCTTCGTACGGGAACCTTCTCAGCGGTTTCAGGGTGAAGGTGCATATACCGTTCCACCTCGTTCCACGGAACGACGAAGCCGGCGCCGTGAGCGCAGAAGACAGAATCCGGGCTGTTTTCCACGTCCCGCAGGGGATCGTATCCCGCCGCCGCGACAACTTCCTCCGGATGACGGCAGGGCTCGTATCCCCGCAGGGAACACAGCAGCCGTCCCTTTCCCCGGGAATAGGAAACCACCTCCCGGTGATAATCCCGCAGAGCGGCCACCGGCGCGCTGCCGGTCAGCACCGTCCGGTCCTCCAGAATCTCCGGCGGATCGAACCGGCCCCCCATCTGCGTCAGGTCGCTCATGGCGCGGCCCACGCAGTCCTGCGGCAGTTCCAGACGGAGATCGTACCAGGGTTCCAGAAGGACGCTTTCCGCCCGCATCAGTCCCTGCCGGACCGCGCGGTACGTCGCCTGGCGGAAATCGCCGCCTTCGGTATGCTTCAGGTGGGCCTTTCCGGCGGTCAGGGTGATCTTCAGATCCGTGACCGGCGAGCCGGTCAGCACGCCGCGGTGCGTTTTTTCCATCAGGTGGGTCAGGATCAGACGCTGCCAGTTCCGGTCCAGCTGATCCGTGGAACAGGCGGAGGCGAAACGCA
>ONXY01000446.1 GCA_900321945.1 uncultured Eubacteriales bacterium
GCGGAGGATTCCGCGGAATCCCCGGAAGGCTGATCCGCGGGCGTTTCCCCGGCCTTGTCGGAACCGTTGCTGTACAGACGCCTGAGCGTATCCGCCATCAGTTCGCTGTCCTGGGCCGTGTTTTCCGTCCGGGCGCCCGCTTCCGTTTCGCTTCCGGCGGCCGGCTTCGGATCGTCGGATCCGGAGACGATTTCGCTGCGGCGGTTGCGCTTGGGCTGGGTGTCGTAATCCCGGTAATTGGCCCCTTCCAGATGATCCATGGCCTTGCTGCTCCGGCTCTTCAGCACGCCGCGGCGGATTCCGCCGATGATCAGAAGAAGCAGGCAGACGCCGGCCAGACCGGCCAGGATCCATTTGGCTTTTCCGGCGACGTTCTCTCCGCCGATCTGTTCCAGCCAGGCGGGAACGATGCCTTCCTTGTCCCGGTCCGGAAGATCTTCGTAGCTTTCGGGAACTTCCTCATAGCGCGGGGCGGGCGGGGTTACGATCGGCGCCTCCGTGGGTTCGGGAGTGGGCTGCTGATGCCTGATCTGCAGCGTGTTGCTGGAGAAGGTCAGGACCTGGGACAGCTGATCCCTGCAGCGGGCGGTGAACTGGAACATGCCGGGCATGCTGACCGCCATTTCCCGGGTGAAGGTTCTGCTCTCCCCGGCGGGAATGGAATCGAAGGTGTTGATGACGGTGTTCACCGCGCGGATGGAAATGTCGGACACGTCCACCGCGCTTTCGTTCTTGACGGTGATGGTGAAGCGGACGTTTCCGGGGATGGTGTATACCACGTCGCGGTCCGCGGAGGCCTCGAGGCTCAGAAGAATCTGCTGCGTGGGATCGGTGGCGATGATGTTCACCCGGCCGGTGGCGGTTTCCACGGGCTCGCCGGTGGCGTCCTCGGCCGTCACGGTGAACTGGATGTCCTGCGTTTCGGTAATGGTGATCTCCTTATCCAGGGAAACCGATTCGCCGGCCTTGATGGTCAGGTCGCTGAACACCTCGCCGAGAGCCGCGTCGCGGACGTCCACGTTGGTGAAATCCACCGTGCCGGAGTTTTTGAGGTTCAGCGTCAGCTTGACCGTGTCCCCGGGGGCGCCGCCCTTCTTGTCCGCCTTCAGGGTGGCGGTGAGCTTGACCTCGCCGTATTTGACGGTCGCGGATTCCACCTTCTGGGAATAGGACTTTCCGCCGGACTTGAAGGAAACGGTCGCGGAGGAAGTCAGATCCTTCTTGCCCATCTTGACGGTGAAGGTGTGGCTGTCCTTCCCGCCGGCGGGGATGCTCTCGATGACGGCGGACTTGGATGAAATGGAGCTGTTTTCCTTGATGGTGACCTTCGTGACCTCCACGGCGCCGGTGTTCTCGATCTCGTAGGTCACGGAGACCTCCTGATCCTTCTGGGCGGTGGTGGGCCGGATCGTTCTGTTGACGGTCAGCTGCGGGGCGGCTCCGGCGTAGATGATCTTCTTGGAGAAGTTCTTGGTCTTGTAAACGAGATCCCCGTCGTCGTTGTAGATCGAGTAGCGGATCTTGAAGGTGATGCGGCCCGCGTCCAGCTCGGCCTGGGTCACCTTCCACTTGCCGGACCAGGATTTGACGGTGCCCACGCTGAGCGTGGGGGAGCCGAACTCCTCGACCTGCTTGCCGCTGGGATAATACAGCGTCACCGGGCCGGGCATGTCGCTCTCGCCCGCATTGGTCACGGAGATGGACACTGTGATTTCCTTCGGCTCGGCGAACTGATTGGTCTCCAGCGCCATGGAAACCTTCAGCGGATCATCCGCGGCCAGAGCGGCCGTTCCGCAGAGCAGGGCCAGCAGCAGAGCCGCCGCCAGCGCGAAAATCCAATGCTTTCTGTTCATGTGTCTTCGGAATCCGTCGCGGATTCCCTCCCCCTTCCCGGAATATCAGGAGATCCCGTCCCTCCTTCAGGAACCGATGCTTCGTGGATCAATATGAACACAAAGAAACAAGGATATTGTAGCCCGAAAGCGCAGGCCTGTCAAGAACAATGCGCGCGGCGGGGCGGCATGGGGTCTCCCGGAAAGGGGGAAGCGGTCTCCCGAAATGGAAAAAAACAGGAAGAAAACACCCAAAAAGCTTTACTCAGCAGGGCCCGCTGAGTATAATAGCGCAGTGAAGCGAAAGGCTTACCGACAAAAATCGAACGGAGGAAGACAAAATGAAGAAGCTCATTGCTCTGGCTCTTGCCCTGACGATGTGCCTCGGCGTGTTCGCCTTCGCGGGCGCTGAGGAAGTCATTACCCTGAAGATCGCCCATATCGGCCCGCTGACCGGCGCCGCCGCCGTGTACGGCACCGCCACCAGCCGCGGGGCGAAGCTGGCCGCCGAGGAAATCTCCGCCGCGGGCGGAAAGTACAAGGTTGAGATCATCGACGAGGACGACACCCACGACGCCGAGAAGGCCGTGTACGCCTACGGCGACGCGCTGGACAAGGGCGCCCAGATGATCATCGGAACCACGACCACCACCCCCTGCATCGCCGTCGGCGCCGAAGCGTTCAACGACCGCGTGTTCATGCTGACCCCCTCCGCCTCCTCCACGGCCGTGACCGCGGACAAGGACAACGTGTATCAGGTCTGCTTCACCGACCCGGCTCAGGGCGCCGCTTCCGCGGAATACATCGCGATGAAGAACCTGGCCCCGAACAAGAAGGTCGCCGTGATCTACAACAACGCGGACGCCTATTCCACCGGCATCTACCAGACCTTCGCGGA